>SBBV01000084.1 GCA_005240015.1 Candidatus Odyssella thessalonicensis
GGCGATCGCCAAGGCGCTGCCGGTGCTCGAGGCGATGGGCAAGCAGCTGTTCCGCACCGGGCCGCTCGGCAGCGGCCACGCGATGAAGGCGCTCAACAACTATGTCGCCGCCGCCGCCTTCATCGCCTCGAGCGAGGCGCTGCGCGTCGGCCGCCGCTTCGGCCTTTCGCCGGAGACCATGATCGACATCATGAACGCCTCGACCGGGCGCAACTTCAACACCGAGATGACGATGAAGCAGCACGTGATTTCGGGGAAATACGCGACCGGCTTCCAGCTCGGTCTGATGGCCAAGGACGTGAAGATCGCGGCCGATCTCGCGCAGGGCATCGCCATCGACGCGCCGCTGGCGCGCCTCGCCAGCGCGATGTGGGCCGATGCGCGCGACGGCATCGGCGAGCGCTCGGACTTCACCGCCGCGATCAAGCACTGGCAGCGCCGCGACACGCATTGAAGCGGCGCCGAGCTGCCTTAGATCGAAGGCAAGTCGCGGGAGAGGATCATGACCGAACTTGCCGCCAAGACTTGCACCCCCTGCCAGGGCGGAATCCCGCCGCTCGGGCTCGACGAGGCACGGCGCTACCTCGCCGACGTGCCGGGCTGGCAACTGCTCGACGAGGGCCGCAAGATCCAGCGCAGCTACAAATTCGCGAACTTCAAGGAGGCGCTGGATTTCGTCGACCGCGTCGGCGCGCTGGCCGAGGCGGAAGGCCATCATCCCGACATCACCTTCGGCTGGGGCTACGCGGCGATCCTGCTCTACACCCACAAGATCAAAGGCCTGCACGAGAACGACTTCATCATGGCGGCCAAGATCGATCAGCTCGTGCCGGCCGCAGCGCGCGCCTGATGCAGAAGTGGCTCATCGTCATCGGCGTCGTACTGGTGCTGGTGGGCCTCTTGTGGCCGTGGCTCGGCAAGCTCGGTCTCGGCCGGCTGCCCGGCGACATCGTGCTCGAGGGCGAGAAGATCCGCTTCTACTTCCCGATCGTGAGCGGGCTGCTCGTCAGCGTGATCGTGTCGATCATCCTTTGGCTGATCGGCCGCTAGGCTGGCGCCGCCCAGTTTACCGGATCGGCGCGCGGCGTTAGCCTTGCCGCATCCGGCGTTTTGGTACTCCAGGAGGGCACATCCATGACCGTCATCGATCGGCGACGCTTCCTTTTCTCGGCCTCGGCGGCCGCGCTCGCGGCGGGCGCGCTCGGCGGCGCGGCGCTCGCCCAAACCCAGCCCGCGATGCCCAAGATCAAGATCGACGACAAGAGCGTGCTCATCGTCGTCGACGTGCAGAACTGCTTCCTGCCCGGCGGCAGCCTCGCGGTCGGCAAGGGCGAGGAGGTGATCCCGATCATCAACCGCCTCGGCAAGAGCTTCGCCAACGTGGTGATGACGCAGGATTGGCACACGCCCGGCCATATCTCTTTCGCCTCGTCGCATCCGGGCAAGAAGCCGTTCGAGGTGATCAAGCTGCCCTACGGCGATCAGGTGCTGTGGCCCGACCACTGCGTGCAGGGCACCGAAGGCGCGATGATCCACAAGGACATCAACATCCCGCACGCGCAGCTCGTAATCCGCAAGGGCTTCCGCAAGACGGTCGACAGCTACTCGGCCTTCCGCGAGGCCGACCGCAAGACGGTGACGGGCCTTGCCGCCTATCTCAAATCGCGCGGGCTCACGCGGGTGTTCGTGAGCGGCCTCGCCACCGATTTCTGCGTGGCCTGGACCGCGATGGACGCGCGCCGCGAAGGCTTCGAGGTGTTCGTGATCGAGGACGCCACCCGCGGCATCGACACCCAGGGCTCGCTCGCCAAGGCCTGGGACGCGATGAAGAAGTCGGGTGTCAAGCGCATCCAGTCGAGCGATTTGGCGGTGTGAAACGCGGCAGTTATCTCGCGCGCCGCGCAAGAAGAGGACCCCGAAGGGCTTCTGTACCGAAGCCCAGGGTTGCCGCGAAGCGGCTACCCTGGGCAGCGGGTGCAGGATTTTTCGTCAACGCCGAAGGGGTTGTGGCTGTCGGGCGCAACCCCTTCGGGGTTGGATCGTTTGCGCCCGCGAATCCCAGGGTAGCCGCTTCGCGGCAACCCTGGGCTTTGGGCCAGAACCGCTTCGCGGTTCTATCCTCGGGGCGTGAAACGCGGCTCAGCGAAAGCGCTCGCGCAGCTTCGCCTTCCAGAACTTGCCGGTGGAGGTGCGCGGGATCGCGTCGAGGAATTCGAAGCGCTCGGGGAGCTGCCACTTCGCGAAAATGCCGCTCAAATGCGCGCGGAGGTCGTCGGGCGTCGCCGACTTGCCTTGCTTCACCACGACGCAAGCCAGCGGGCGCTCGCCCCATTTCGCGTCGGCAACGGCGATCACGGCCGCCTCCTGCACGGCCGGATGCGCCATCAGCTGGTTCTCCATCTCGACCGAGCTGATCCACTCGCCGCCCGACTTGATGAGGTCCTTGGTGCGGTCGGTGACGCGGATGTAGCCGTTCGGATCGATCGCGGCGACGTCGCCGGTGCGGAGCCAGCCGTCGGCGGTGAACTTCTCGGGCTCCGGCGGCGTGTCGTGATAGCCGCCGGCGATGAACGGGCCCTTCACCTGGATCTCGCCCACGCTCTTGCCGTCCCAGGGCTGCTCCTCACCGCTCTCGCCGACGATGCGGATGTCCATGATCGGCGCCGGCAATCCGGCGGACGCGTAGATCTTGTACCGCGCATCGTCATCCACGCCGATGAGCTCCGGCTTCACATAGGCGATGCTGCCGACCGGGCTCATCTCGGTCATGCCCCAGCCTTGCGTCACGCGCGCGCCGTGCTTGGCGTAGGTGCGGATCAGCGACTCGGGCACCGCCGCGCCGCCCACCAGCATGCGCATGCCGGGCGGCAGCTGGTAGCGTTCGGGCTGCTGTTCCAGCAGCTGCGCCATGGTGAGCCAGATGGTCGGCACGCCGAGCACATAGGTCGGCTTCTCGCGCGCGAAGAGATCGAGCAAGTCCTCGGGATGGAGATGCGGCCCGGGAAACACGAGCTTGATGCCGAGCATCGCGCAGGCATAGGGGATGCCCCAGCAATTGGCGTGGAACATCGGCGTGACCGGGCAGACGCTGTCCTTGGCCGCAAGGCCCCAGTGATCGGGCTGGTTGGCCATCAGCGTGTGGATCACCGTCGAGCGGTGCGAGTAGACGACGCCCTTGGGCCGCCCGGTCGTGCCCGACGTGTAGCACATCGCGATCGGATCATCCTCGTCGTGCGGCGCGTAGTCGAATTTCTCGGGCGCGGTCGCGAGCAAGGCCTCGTAGTCGAGGAACGGCGTGTTCACGCGCGCGCGCGTCAGCGGCACGACGATGATCTTCTCGAACTTCACCTGGTCGCGGAACTGCTCGAGCAGCGGCAGCAGCACGTCGTCGACGACGAGGAAGCGGTCCTTGGCGTGATTGGCGATCCAGGCGATTTCGCTGGGCGCCAGGCGCAGATTGAGCGTGTGCATCACGCCGCCCGCCGCAGGAATGCCGAAATAACATTCGAGATGCGCGTAGTGATTCCAGCTGAGCGTCGCAACGCGGTCGCCCTTCGCCAGCCCAAGCGATTTCAAGCCCGACGCCAGCTTGCGCGCACGCGCGTAGAAATCGGCGAAGCGGTGGCGCACGAGCGATTTGTCGGGCAGGCGGCTCACGATTTCGGAGCCCGGAAACAGCCGGCCCGCCCGCTCCAGGATCTGGTTGAGCGAAAGCGGCACGCGCTGCATCGTCGAGCGGATCATCGGCGGTTCCCTGCCCTGCTCTCGCCGCGGCGTCTTCACTGCCCGCGTGCGGCCGGCGTTCCGGCCCACCTATCTAGCGGCGATGCCCGGCCGGGTGGAAGGCCCGCAACCGGCTTGACAGCGCCGCACGGCCGCGGAGTCTGCGCCGACCAACGCGAATGGAGGATGTCTTGAACGCCGCAACGCTGCCCGCCGGAACCACCGCCTTCTCGCTCGCCGGACAGACCGCGCTCGTGATCGGCGGCGGCACCGGCATCGGCCGGGAGATCGCGATCGGAC
>SBBV01000553.1 GCA_005240015.1 Candidatus Odyssella thessalonicensis
CGGCGAAGCCGCGGCGCATCGTGCCATACTGCCCGGCGTTGGCGGTGCTGCGCAGCACCACGGTCTTGAAGCGTGGCGCCGAGCGCTCGATTTCGTCGAGGATGTCAGGGCTCGCGTCGGTCGAGTTGTCGTCGACAATAACGCATTCGACGCGCGGATAGGCCTGCTTCTGGACCGACTCGAAGCTCTGCTTCAAGTAGCGTGCGTAGTTGTGGTTGGTAATGACGACGCTGACGACCGGAAGCGTGTCGGCGAAGACGGGGGGACTGCCGGTCATGGGATTGGTGGCGCTATGCTCCGGCGGCGCGTCGGCGGCTCCTCCGGCGTCGCGGGCATCATGTTGCCGCCACGCCCAGGAAGGTGCAAGCCAGCTTCGATCCAGCCGAATGCGCATCGCGATTCTCAACTGCTACCTTCAAGAAGGCCGCGCCGAGCTCGCAGAGACGGAGGCCACCGAGCGGTTGACGGCGGCCGCCAGCCGCATGGGCATCGAGACCGCCGCTTTCGCGCGCAGCGAGGACATCCTCGACTACAGGCCGGATTTCGTCGTCGTCCTCTCCTACCACGACGCCAAGCTCACGCCGTTTCCCACTTATCTGTTGCTGACCGTGCCGGTCCGTTGGATGGAGGGCTTGCCGCGGTTCCGGCGCAATATCCTTTCCGCCGACGGCTGGTGGACGTTGGCCCCCCAGGCCGCGCGCTTCGTCGACGGGCTCTGCGCCAAGCTGGGCAAGCCGAGCCTCAGCGCCGCCTGCACGATAACGCCGCCGCGAACCCAATTCGCACGGTGCGACTACGGTAACGCGCTCGCGGCCTACATCGGAACGAACTGGGACGGACAGCGGCATCGGGACCTGTTCCTGGAGTTGGCCCGATTCGGGGCCGTGCGGTGCTACGGCAACCGCGAGCGCTGGTCCTATCTGCCTGGGCCCGCCTATGGCGGCGAGGTGCCCTTCGATGGCGCTTCGGCGCTGGGCGTCTATCGCGCGGCTGGTGTGGGCCTTTGCTTGAACCATGCCGACTTCGACGCAGAGGCGGTTCCCTCGAACCGCATGTTCGAAATACCCGCCGCCTCGGCCGTCGTGATCGCAAGCCGCAACCCGGCCGTCGTCGATGCCTACGGCGATGCCGTATGCTACGTCGACGCCGATGCGCCGGCAGCGCTCGCGGCAAAGCAGATCCGAGACCGCGTGGCGTGGATCCGAGCGCATCCCAAGCAGGCCGCCGAGATGGCGGCGCATTGCCACGGCATCTTCCACGAGCGCTTCTCGATCGAGGCGATGCTCGAACGGGCGCTCGCCCTGCATCGAGCCGTATGCGCGCGGCTGGGCTTTGCGCCGCCGGCGAGCGACACCGCCGCGGTGGCGGCGGCCGGCATCGATCTCACGCTCATGGTGCTGGTTCGCGATCATTCCACCCCCGGCCTCGAGCGTTGCTTGCGGTCCGTTCGCGCCCAGACGCTGGCGCCGAAAAGCGTCATCGTCGTCGACGCGACGACGGCGGGTGATGTCGGCGCTGCTATCCCGCGCAGCGACGCTTCCTGGCGCCTGTTGCGGGGTAAACCGGGGCTTGGACTGCCCGCGGCGTTGCGGTTGGCCGAGGCCGAGATCACAACGGCCTGGCTCGGCTGCATCGACGCAATGGACGAGCTTTACCCGAACCATGTGTTCGCGGTGGCAGACACGCTGCGCCGAGGCGGTCGAGCGAATGGCGCGCCCCGTCCCGCCGTGATCCATTCCGGAATGGTGCAGGTATCGGAAACGACGCCGCTGCCGGAGCTGATGCGCGACGACCATCAGCTTGCCCGCAGCGAGCGCATGCGCCTCGTCCAATTCCCAATGCCCGATGAAAACGGCTCGGGACTGCGGCTGCACCCCTCATCCTGCATCGCCGACGTGGCGGCGCTTCGCCGGCGACTCGGGCGGCGATTCGGGTGGCCGTTCGGCTTCGTCGGCGATCCGATCGGCGACTTGGCCCGCCAGGGTCCGGTGGAAGGCACCGGCATGGTCACGATCGCCACCCATGGTGCTGTCAGGGTTCGCGCCGGGTAGCCCAGGCCGGGCGTGCCGCGCCGGCCTGGAATGCATCGACGAGTTCGAGCGCGGCTCTCACGGCGATGCGGCTTTCGTGCTCCGCTTGCTCGAACTCGGTCGCGGTGGCATCGCCGAGCCGATAGGCCATCTCGAGATTTTGCCGCATCAGCGGCGAATCGAATTCGGCCAAGAACTCGGCGTAGGCGAATTCATCGAAGGGTCTCGCATACTTGGTGAACAGCGCGTTGGGCTCGGCACCGACCAGCAGCATATGCCCGGGATGGACTCGCTCGATCCTGCCGCGTGCCGCGGGCTTGAGCCAGGTGTCGAGGAAACTGGCGTCGATGGGGTCGAGCCCGAGCGAGATGGGGCCGACGATCGCCCGGCCGTCGAGCAGCACCGGCGTCGGATGCGAGATTCGGCCGATGCGACCTTGCGTGCCGGCCCGCCAGAACAGATGGAACGGGTAGCGGATGGTATTGTCACTGTCGGCGAACCAGCGGCGATCGACGCATCGCGCCGCGAGCCGGCCGAGGCTCGCCGCATCGAAGCGAATCGCCCCGCTCGCGTCTCGCGCCTGCTCGAGCGCTTGCAGTACCGTCGGCTCGTGCCCCCGCAGCGCGGCCGCGAGCACGACCGCGCGCCCGGCCTGGGTCGCCCTCCAGGCATGCTCGAGGTAGGAATCGTTGAAGGCGATGTCGGGAAAGATCAGCGCAACGTGCGTTCCGGCCCTGCGGCCGGCCTCGACGGCGGCATAGTGGCAGAAGGCGAGCAGCTGGAAGTTTACGAGCGGCTTGCCCGCGAGCGCGGTCCACGCCGCCGGCAGGGGCACGAAAGCCGGCCTGAGCACGGGTTGCAGCGCCGCGAAGGCGCCACTGCCGCTGATCCTGGCCGCGTCCGAATCGCTGGTGAATATGATCAGGCGTGCCCGAGCTTCGTCGGTTACGGTCCGCAACGACCGCTGCCCGAGCAGCTGCGGCAAGCCGTATCGCACAAGGAGATCGGCAAAGCGTGCGCCCCAGACCGCAACGGCGATAATGAGTCCGCACGTTTCTCGCTCCGTGGCGAGATCGAAGGCTTGCGTGGCCGTGTCGGCGAAGCGTCCGCGCGTGTCCCGCATGAAACCCGGGATCTCGCCCAGCTTGCCGGCTTCCTCCGCCGCGCGCACATGTTCGTCCGCCTCGCGCAGGCTCGCATGGCGGAGCACATACTCGGCCGCCGCCCATTGCAGTGCGTCATCGTCGGGCGCTAGTAGCGCGGCGGTGCGAAAGAGGGCCACGGCCTCCGCCTTGCGATTGAGCCCCGAGGCGGACTTCGCTGCCTTGAGGCACCGAGGCAGAAGCCTGTCCGCCTCGGCGTTTGCGAAAGCGGAAGGATCGACGCCGATCAACTCGGCGGCACGCAAGACGAATTCGGGAGGCGAGCCCACGCTATTGGGCATCTGGCCGCGCTCAGCCCGGACCCTCGGAACGGGCGCCCTCCAGCGCGGCGATGCGATCGAGGTCTTGCCGGTGGATCATTTCCAGATGGGCGAGCGCTTCCTCCAGCGCCCGCGCCCGGTCCGATTCCTCGTTCAATCGCTTGAGATCGCCAGTGCGCAGTTCGGCCAAGCCGCTCAGTGCCCTTTCCAACTCCTCGACGCGCCCGCTTAGCTGCCGCAAATCGCCAAGACGCAGCGCCGACAACGCCTTGAGCGACTTCTGAAGCGTGGCGGCGCGCTCGCTTTCCTCTTTCAGCCGCAAGAGATCAGCCTGGCGGAGGGCTTCCACATCGGCCAGAGCCTTGCGCAGCGAGGCGATCTCCGAGGAATGCCGGGCCTGAAGCGCCAAGCGCGCGGCGGTTTCTTGTTCAAGTGAAGCCGCCAGCGCCAGCCGGCCCGAACGCTCGCGCTCGGTCACGGCAAGGTCGAGCTCCCTTGCCTGCTGCAGTTCGGCCAAGTCTTGCAGCAGCTTTTGCTGCAGCCCGTCTGCCTCGGCGAGCTCGCGGACGCGCTGCCGCTGCAGCGCATGGAGCGCCCGCCGCAGCGCGGTCTCGGCAATTGGGAGGCTGTCTTTCTCTGCCGGTTGCATACCGTCACCTGGCTCGCTGCGGCTTAGGAAATGTTGCGGGACGCGACGCCCCACCGCTGTCAAGACATTAGAACTAGCGCGCGGACAATCGCTCCTTCTTGTACCACGCCAGCGTGCGCTTGAGCCCTTCCTCGAGCGAAACCTTGGGCGCGAAACCGAGCTCGCGGCGCGCCTTGCCGCCGTCGATCAGCCGGATCGGGATCGTGCTCGGCTTCGTGGCGTCGAAGCGCACATCGGCGCGGCGGTAGTCGCCGGCTTCCAGCGCGAGGCGCAGGATCTCCTTCACGCTCGCGCCGCGCTCGGAGCAGAGGTTGACCACGTAGTAGTCCTCGGGCCGCGCCATGGCGAGCAACACGCCCTCGACGAAATCGTCGATGTAGAGGAGATCGCGGACGTCTTCGCCGGTGCCCCACATCTCGATCGGCGATTGGCGCTCCGCGACCCGGCGGATGATTGCGGCCGTCACGTGGCTGGTGGCGAAATCGAACTTGTCCCATGGGCCGAACACATTCGACGGCCGCACGACGCAGGTGGGCATGCGCCGCGGGATCTTCTCGGCGTAGGTGCGGCACAGCACTTCCGCATAGCGCTTCATCCAGGCCACGGCGAAATAGCCGTCGTAGGGGTCGGCGTCGAACATCTCGTGCTCGGCGACCGGCCGCGCGCCGGTCGGCGGATAAGCCGCGCCGCTGCTGATGAACAGAAACTTCTTCACGCCGGCCCGGTACGCGGCCTCGAGCGTCAGCGCATTCATCATCACGTTCGGCGTCACATGCGCGAGCGGGTCGGTGCGCATGACCGCAGCCCCGCTGGTGTTCGCCGCGCACATGAAGACGTAGTCCATGCCGGCGACCACACGGGCGCAATCCTCGGGGCGCCGCAGATCCGCCTCAACATAGGCGATCGCCGCATCGTCGATCTGGATGGGGCGTTCGCGCCGTGTCGCGCGCACCGCCGCACCCGCTCGCGCCAGCCGTAGGGAAAGATGGGTGCCGAGGAACCCGGTCCCGCCGGCAACGAGCACTTTGGACCCTTCGAACATTCCGCGCGAATCCTAGGCGACGCTGCCGTCGTCGCGCCGCGACAGGATGGGATCCTTTACCGGCCACCAGAGGCCCAGCGCGGGATCGTTCCATCGGAGCGTGAACTGACGCGCACGATCGTAGTAGGTCGATTGCTTGTAATGGAAGATCGCGTGCTCGCTGAGCACGACGTGGCCGTTGCCGAACTTCGGCGGAATCAGGACCTGAAGGTTGCTGCGGTCGGAAAGCGTGAACGCCGTCCACTGCTTGAATTGCGGGGATGCGCTGTCCCAGTTGACGACGACGAGATAGAAGCGGCCGAAGAGGCAGCTCACCAGTTTCCAGGTCGCATCGTCGCCGTGCAGGCCGCGCAGCACATGGCGGCCCGAGGTCGAGACATCGTCTTGCACGAAATCGACTTCGATGCCGGCGCGGCGATAGAGGTCGCGATTGTAGAGCTCGACATAGGTGCCGCGAAAATCCTCGAAGCGGGTCGGCGGAACGACCAGCTTGACGCCTTTGAGCGGCGTGTCCTCGACGCGGACAGTTTCGCTCATCGCGCCGCCTCCCCGGCCGCGCTTTCCGGCTCGGCAAAGTAGTTCATGCGGTGGAGATACTCCCGCTCGTTGGCGACGAACCATTCCCAGGTCTGGCGCAACCCGCTCTCCAGCGACGTCGCCGGAGAATAGCCGATGAGCTCGCGCGCCCTCGCGATGTCCATCACTCGGCGCGGGAAGCCGGCCGGCTTGGTCGGGTCGAACTCGTACGTGAACGGAACGACGCGACCGAGCGTCTCCACCAGCTCGCGGATTGTGTAGCCCCGCCCGCCGCCGAGATTGACGAACCCCTCGCCGGTGCCATGCCACAGTGCGCGCAGCACGCCTTCGGCGACGTCGCGCGCGAAGGCGAAGTCGCGGATGGCGCTGCCGTCGCCCCAGATGCGCAACGGGTTCTCGCCGGCGCGGATGCGCGCCATCAGCGACGGCACCACCATCGCGTTCTTGGGATCGAAATTGTCACCGGGGCCGTAGACGTTGGAGGGGCGCACCACGGCGAAGTTCCGGAGCCCGTATTGGATGCGATAGGCCTGGATCTGCAGCT
The DNA here is from genome assembly GCA_005240015.1 of Candidatus Odyssella thessalonicensis. Taxonomy (GTDB): domain Bacteria; phylum Pseudomonadota; class Alphaproteobacteria; order Bin65; family Bin65; genus SBBV01. The sequence continues at coordinate 6,226 of SBBV01000553.1, forward strand.
CCGCCATCCGCTTTGCCCAGCCGGGGAACATGTCCATCGGCGGCTGGTCGAAAGAGTCGTCGGCCTCGCGGAAGACTTCGCCGCTGGCGTAGGCGCCGATCGAGCTGGTGTAGACGACGCGCGCCACGCGATTGAGCCGGGCCGCCTCCAGCACGTTGGTATTCATCATCAGCAGCGGCACGAAGAAGCTCGCGGGCTTCGACTTGGTCACCTCGATTGAGCCCTTGATGCCAGCGACGTGTACGACGGCGTCGGCATCCTTCGTCATCTCCTTGCAGAAGGCGAAATCGGCGAGATCGCCATAGACGTGTTCGGCGCGGCGATCGACCGAAATGCGGTCGAGCGAGATGATCCGCACGCGCGCACCGGCGTTGGCCAGGAGATCGACGATCTGGCGCCCGATCATGCCGGTGCCGCCGGTGACCATGATCTTCTGGCCGGCGAAATTGCGCAGCACGTCTTCGATGTTCATCGCCCTGGTCCGTCGTTGCGGCGGCACTCCGACGGTTGGCTAGCACGTCTCGGCCTTCGTCTGGAAGGACGGGGCCGCGCGTTCCGTTTGCGTGCTTGCGCCGCCCCGGGTAGACAGCCCTTCGTGCCCCAAGGCTCGAACGAGAGGTCATGTCTCAAGCTATAGACGCGGCGATCATCCTGGCCGGCGGATTGGGCACGCGCCTGCGTCCGGCGTTGCCGGCTATGCCGAAGGTGCTGGCACCGGTCGCTGGCAGGCCCTTTCTGGCCTGCCTCTTGGACCAGGTCGTCAAGTTAGGCGTGCGGCGTGCGATGCTGTGCACGGGGTACATGGCCGACTCCGTGGCGGCAGCCATCGGCCCGCGTTACGGGGCACTCGAAATCGTCTATTCGCGCGAGGACGAGCCGCTCGGCACCGGCGGCGCGCTGCGCCGCGCCGCGCATCGCATCGAGGCAGAGACGGTTCTGGCGCTCAACGGCGATTCCTATTGCGGCTTGGACCTCGATGCCCTGCTTGCCCTCCGCGTCGCGAATCCTGGGGCCGCGGTCGTCGCGCTTGCGGCGCTCGAGGACACGCGCGGCTATGGTCGCGTCGAGACCGACGATACGGGCCGCATCGTCGCGTTTCGCGAGAAAGACGACGTGTCGGGGCCAGGGCTCGTCAACGCCGGCGTCTATCTCATGGATGCCGCGGCCCTGCGCGCGCTGCCCGATCGCCGGCCACTCTCGCTCGAACGCGAAATCTTCCCCGCGTGGGCCGATGGCAGGCTCTACGGCTGCGTGGCGCCAGGCCCTTTCGTTGATATAGGCCTACCTGCCCGATATAAGATCGCAGCGGAAATCCTCGGCAAGAAAGATCGGGGCGGTTGACCACCGAAGCGGTACGCGATCCGAAGTGTGCGCTGAAGGCGCTGCGCGCGGCGGCGGCCGGCAGCGCATATTCACGCGCCGAACGCCGGTAGCCGATGCGGGTTCTCATCACCGGCATAACCGGCATGGTCGGCAGCCATCTTGCCGATTACGTCCTTGCCAATCATCCCGGCGTCTCCGTGCACGGCACCGTGCGCTGGCGGAGCCCGCGCGACAACATCGAGCGCATCGTCAACAAGCTCACGCTGCATCATGCCGATTTGCGCGACCTCAATTCGCTGATCGAGCTACTCGAAGCCGCGCAGCCGGATCGCATCTTCCACCTGGCGGCGCAATCCTTCGTCACGACCAGTTTCAGCGCGCCCGCCGACACGCTGCATACCAACGTCATCGGCACAGCCAACCTTCTCGACGCGATGCGGCGCACCGGCTGCCGAGCCCGTGTGCACATCTGCTCGTCATCGGAGGTCTACGGCCAGGTCGGCATGGACGAGGTGCCGATCAAGGAGGCCAACCCGCTGCGGCCAGCGAGCCCCTATGCGGTTTCGAAGGTCGGCGAGGACCTGCTCGCGCAGCAATATTTCTTTTCCTACGGGCTCCATGTTGTGCGTACGCGGATGTTCACCCATACTGGCCCCCGCCGCGGCGCGGTTTTCGCCGAGGGCGCATTTGCGTTGCAGATTGCGGAGATCGAGGCCGGGCGGCGCGCCAATCCGATGCGCGTGGGCAATTTGGAGAGCGTGCGAACATTTTCCGACGTGCGCGATGCGGTGCGCGCCTATTGGCTGCTGCTCGAGAAGTGCCCCGCCGGCGAGGTCTACAACATCGGGGGCGACCGCACGATGAAGGTTGGCGAGATGCTAGCAATGCTGAAGGGCATGTCGCGCTGCCCGATCGAGCACGTGGTCGACCCGGCGCTGCTGCGCCCGTCCGACGTGACCTTGCAGATTCCCGATACCGGAAAATTCCGCGCCGCGACCGGCTGGCGCCCGGAGATCCCCGTCGAGCAGACCTTCCGCGATCTCCTCGAGTTCTATCGCGGCGAGGTGCAGAGGCGCGCGATCTGATGTCGTTCTTCATCTCGCGAACCCCCTTCCGAATCTCATTCTTCGGCGGCGGAACGGATTATCCCGAATGGTACACGACGCATGGCGGCGCCGTGCTGTCCACGACCATCGACAAGTTCTGCTACGTCAGCTGCCGCTTCCTGCCGCCGTTCTTCGACATCCGCCACCGCGTTGTCTGGTCCCACATCGAGACCGTGCAATCCATCGCCGAGATCCTGCACCCGGCGGTGCGCGAGGGGCTGCACCAACTCGGCTTCGACGACAGCCGCGGGATTGAGATCCACCACCAGGCCGACCTGCCGGCGCGCAGCGGGACCGGCTCGAGCTCGTCCTTCGCGGTCGGCCTCATCAAGGCGCTCACCGCGTTGCAAGGTCGGGAGATGTCGGGGATAGATCTCGCGCAGGCCGCAATCGAGCTCGAACGCAACCGCCTTCGGGAGCCTGTCGGTGCCCAGGACCAGACCGCCGCGGCGTTCGGCGGGCTCAATCTCATCCAGTTCCATCAGGGTGGTGAGATCGAAGTGGGGCGCGTGCGCGTTGCGCCGACGCGTGTGCGGGAGCTCAAGCAGAACCTTTTGCTCATCTTCACCGGAACCACGCGGCTCAGCGCCACGATCGCTGAGAGCACGGTCAGGAATCTGATGCACCGGGGTGACGAGCTGCATGCCATGCGTCGGCAGGCGGATCGCGCCTGCGCCATCCTCGAGAACGGCCACGCGCTCGATGAATTCGGCACGCTGCTCGACGAGGCGTGGACGCTCATCGTCCACAACAGCGCGCACGATTCCGCGTGCGCGTGCAGCCACGACGA
>SBBV01000601.1 GCA_005240015.1 Candidatus Odyssella thessalonicensis
GGGCGGCAGGATCGAGGCCGGGTCGCCGACGGCGACCCAGCCGATCGGAACGGTGGCGCCGGCCGGAAGCCGCGTGCGCAGATGCACGACACCGTTGACGCGCACCTCGGCGCGCGTGCCAATCACCGCGTAATTGAACACCGTCGCACCGGTGGCGAGAAACACGGAGTCCTCCACCGTGCAGCCGGTAAGATACGCGCGCGGGCCGATCAGGACGTGATCACCGATGCGAAGCGGCGCGCGCCGATTCGCCTTCAGCACCGCGTTCTCCATGATCACGCAATCGCGGCCGATGACGATGCCGCCGTCCTCGGCGCTGAGCACGGCGCCGAAGCCGATCGCGGCGCCCGGGCCGACCACGACGTCGCCGCAGAGCACGGCCGTCGGCGCTACGTAAGCGGTGGGATCGACGCGCGGCGCGCGTCCGCGATGCTCGTAGCGCATGGTGGGCCTCCTAGGCCGTGGCGCGCGCGGCCTCCTTCTTGGTTGGCGCCTCGAGCGCGCCGATGGCGATCAAGTCCTTCGGCACGAACTGCCAGAACTTCGGCAGCTCGCGGTCCCAGTCGCGCAGCAGCGCTTCGGCGAGCTTGGACGAGGTGAGCCGCTGATGCTCCTCGACGAGCGTGCGGAGCTTCTGTTCCCAATGATCCATCTCCACGCGCTGCCACTCGACCGTGTCGCCGTTGACGACATTCGCCATGTTATTACCGGCGTCGTAGACGAAGGCCATGCCGCCGGTCATGCCAGCCGCGAAATTGTCGCCGACCGGCCCCAGGATCGCGACCATGCCGCCGGTCATGTATTCGCAGCCGTTCGAGCCGCAGCCTTCGACCACCGCGCGCGCACCCGAATTGCGCACCGCGAAGCGCTCGCCGGCCTGGCCTGCCGCGAACAGCTTCCCCGCCGTCGCACCATAGAGCACCGTGTTGCCGATGATGACGTTGCGGCTCGCTTCGAGCGGCGAGGTCGCCGGCGGACGCACCACGATCGTGCCGCCCGATAGCCCCTTGCCGACATAGTCGTTGGCGTCGCCGAACACTTCGAGCTTCATGCCCGTGACGGCGAAGGCGCCGAGCGACTGGCCGGCCGAGCCGCGGAGGCGAATCGTGATGTGATCCGGCGGCAGGCCGGTCATGCCGAACTTGCGCGTGATGTAGGAGGAGAGCCGCGCGCCGATCGTGCGCTGCACGTTGCGCACGTTGTATTGCAGCTGGATCTTCTCGCCGGCCTCGAGCGCGCGCTTGGCGTCCTTGATCATCTGCGCATCGAGCGTGTCTTGCACCTCGTTGCGGCCCTCGAGCGTGCAATGGGGCGGGCCGCCGCCGGTGTCGGCGCGCACGAGCAGCGGATTGAGGTCGAGATCATCGAGCAGCTGGCCGCCGCGGTCGATCTGCGTCAACAAATCGGTGCGGCCGACGATCTCCTGCAGCGAGCGCGCGCCGAGCGAGGCGAGGATCTCGCGCACCTCTTCGGCCACGAAGCTGAAGAGGTTGATGACCTTCTCGGGCGAGCCGGTGAACTTCTCGCGCAGGCGCTCATCCTGTGTGCAGACGCCGACCGGGCAGGTGTTCATGTGGCACTGGCGCACCATGATGCAGCCCATGGCGACGAGCGCCGCGGTGCCGAGCCCGTATTCCTCGGCGCCCAGCAGCGCCGCGATGACGACGTCGCGCCCGGTCTTGAGGCCGCCGTCGGTACGGAGCTTGATCCGATGGCGCAGGCGGTTGAGCGCCAGCACCTGGTGCACCTCGGCGAGGCCCATCTCCCACGGGATGCCGGCATATTTGATGCTCGACTGCGGCGAGGCGCCGGTGCCGCCGCTGTGGCCCGAGACGAGGATCACGTCGGCCTTGGCCTTGGCGACGCCGGCGGCGACGGTGCCGATGCCGGCCTGCGCCACGAGCTTCACGCAGACCTTGGCCTCGGGGTTGATCTGCTTCAGGTCGTAGATGAGCTGCGCCAGGTCCTCGATCGAGTAGATGTCGTGGTGTGGCGGCGGCGAGATCAGCGTGACGCCGGGCGTCGAGCAGCGCAGGCGCGCGATCAGCTCGGAGACCTTCACGCCGGGCAGCTGGCCGCCCTCGCCGGGCTTGGCGCCCTGCGCGATCTTGATCTCGAGCTCCTGGCAATTGTTGAGATATTCGGCCGTAACGCCGAAGCGGCCCGAGGCCACCTGCTTGATCGCCGATGAGGCGTTGTCGCCGTTGGCGCGCGGCTTGTAGCGCGCCGGGTCCTCGCCGCCTTCGCCCGAGTCGGACTTGGCGCCGATGCGGTTCATCGCGATCGACAGCGTCTCGTGCGCCTCGGGCGAGAGCGCCCCGAGCGAGATGCCCGGCGCCACGAGCCGCTTCCTTATGTCGGTGATCGACTCGACCTCCTCGATCGGCACCGGCGTGCGCTTGCTGCGGTCGAACTCGAGCAGGTCGCGCAAATTGAGCGCCGGGCCGGCGCGCACCGCCTCGCTGTATTTCTTGTAAAGGCCGTAGGCGTCCTTGGCGACGGCCTCCTGCAGCGTGTGGATCTCGGTGCCCTCGAAGCCGTGGCGCTCGCCCGAGCGGCGGTAGCGGTAGAAGCCGCCCACCGGCAACGCGATCACGTCGGTGCGCCAGGCGCGCTCGTGCAGCCCGAGCACTTTCTTCTGGATGCCCGAAAGCCCGATGCCCGAGATGCGCGAGGGCATGCCGGGGAAAAACTCGGCGACCAGCGTGCGCGACAGGCCGACCGCCTCGAAATTCAACCCGCCACGATAGGAGCTGACCACGGCGATGCCCATCTTCGACATCACCTTGAGCAGGCCTTCCTCCACCGACTTCTTGAATTTGGCGAGGCACTCCTCCAGCGCCATCCTGCCGAACAGGCCGCGGCGATGGCGGTCGGCGATCGTCTCCTCGGCGAGATAGGCGTTGACGGTGGTGGCACCGACGCCGACCAGCACCGCGTAGTAGTGCACGTCGAGGCACTCGCCCGAACGGATGTGCAGCGAGGTGAAGGTGCGCAGGCTCTGCTTCACGAGATGCGTGTGCACGCGCCCGGCCGCGAGGATCAACGGCACCGGCGCGCGCGTGGCGCTCGCCTTCTCGTCGGTCAGGATCACGTGCACCCGGCCGCCGCGGATGCCGTCCTCGGCCTCCTGGCAAATGCGGAGCAGCGCCTCGCGCAGCGCGCCGTCGCCGCCGGCGGGGTCGAACGTGCAATCGACCTCGACCGCGGTGTCGCCGGCCGGCTGCTTGCGCATGTGCTCGCGCATCGCGGCGAACTCGGCATTGAGCAGGATCGGCGATTCGAGCTGCAGGATGTTCACCTGCGATTCTTCCTCGGCGAGGATGTTGCCGAGATTGCCGAGCCGGGTCTTGAGCGACATCACGCGCCGCTCGCGCAGACTGTCGATCGGCGGGTTGGTCACCTGGCTGAAGTTCTGCCGGAAGAAGTGATGCAGGCCGCGATAGTGCTCCGAGAGCACGGCGATCGGCGTGTCGTCGCCCATCGAGCCCACCGGCTCCTTGCCCTCTTCGGCCATGGGTTGGAGGATCAGCTCCAGATCCTCCATCGACCAGCCGGCCAGGAGCTGGCGGCGGCGCAGCTCGTCGCGCTCGAATTGCTGAGGTGCTACGCGCGCGCCCTGGATCAGCTGGTCGAGCGCGATGCTCTTCGTCACCCAGTCGCCGAACGGGCGTTGCTCGGCGAGCCAGTCCTTGAGCGCGCGGTCCTTGTAGAGCTTGCCTTCCCAGAGATCGACGCCGAGCATCTCGCCGGGGCCGACGCGGCCCTTCTCGGCAATCCGCTGCTCGTCGATCTGGACCATGCCGGTCTCCGAGCCGACGAAGACGAGGCCGTCATTGGTGAGCGTGTAGCGCATCGGGCGGAGGCCGTTCCGGTCCATGCCGGCCACGGCCCAGCGCCCGCCGAACGCGCAGATCGCGGCCGGCCCGTCCCACGGCTCCATCACCGCGTTGGCATAGGCGTAGAGATCGCGATGCGCCTGCGGGATGCCCTTCCGGTAGGTCCACGATTCCGGAATGAGCATGGTCTTGACCATCGGCAGCGAGCGGTCGACGCGCACCATGAGCTCGCAGACATTGTCGAGGATCGCCGAATCCGAGCCGCCCGGCTGGATGATCGGCTTCAGGTCCTCGATGTGCTCGGCGAACATCGGGTGTGCCAGCAGCGGCTCGTGCGCCTTCATCCAGCGCACGTTGCCGCGCAGCGTGTTGATCTCGCCGTTGTGGGCGAGCACGCGGAACGGCTGCACCAGGTGCCAGGCCGGGAACGTGTTGGTCGAATAGCGCTGGTGGAAGATCGCGAAGTTCGAGACGAAGCGCTCGTCGAGGAGATCGGGATAGAAGGCGGAGAGCTGCTCGGCCAGGAACATGCCCTTGTAGACGACCGAGCGGCAGGAGAGCGAGCAGATGTAGAAATCCTTGATCTGTTCGGCGATCGCCGCCTTCTCGACGCGCCGGCGGATCACATAGAGATCGCGCTCGAAGGCAGAATGCGTGCCGCCCTTCGTGTTGGCGATCATGATCTGCTCGATCTCGGGCCGCGTGGCGTTCGCCTTCTCGCCGAGCGCCGTGATGTCGACCGGCACCTGGCGCCAGCCATAGATCTGGTAGCCGAACTTCAAGATCTCGGATTCGACGATGCTGCGGCAGGTTTCCTGAGCCGCCAAGTCGGTGCGCGGCAGGAAGATCATGCCGACCGCGAGCTTGCCTTCGGCGAGCAGCTCGTGCCCGGCGCGGCGCACGTGCTCCTTGAAGAATTCCTGCGGGATCTGGACGTGGATGCCGGCGCCGTCGCCGGTCTTGCCGTCGGCGTCGACCGCGCCGCGGTGCCAGACCGATTTCAACGCATTGATCGCGGCCGCGACCACCTCGCGCCGCGGCTTGCCGTCGATGGCGACGACCATGCCGACGCCGCACGAGTCTCTCTCGTCGGTGCGGCTGTAAAGGCCCCCCTGCTCGAGCCGCACGCTCTCGCACGCCCAGCGCGCGGCGAATTCCGGTCCGGTTTCGATGATGCGGTCGGTCATGCTTCAGGCTGCTTCCTTCACCGCGATGCCGGCTGGCGCGGTGATGGCGATGTGGTTCGGCTGCGCGGCGACGCGCTTCATCCAGGCGTTGATCGCGGAGTAGCCCGAGAGATCGAATCCGCCCTCATGCGCCACGTGCGTGTAGGCGTAGAGCGATACGTCCGCGAGGCCGTATTTCTCGGCGACGAAGAAGCTCCGCGTCGCAAGATGCTTCTCCATCACGTCGAGCGCCGCATAGCCGCGCTTGATGCGGTCGGGCAGCTGGCGCTGCTGCTCCTCGCTCATCTTGGGGAGATGCTTCCAGAAGCGCGCGACCGCTACATAGGGCTCGTGGCTGTATTGCTCGAAGAACATCCACTGGAGGGTCTGCGCGCGCGCGAGGCGGTCGGCCGGCGCCAGCTTCGTGCCCTCCGCGAGGTACCATATGACGGCGCAGGATTCGGCGAGATAGGTGCCGTCCTCGAGCCGCAAGGTCGGGATGCGGCCGTTCGGATTCTTGGCGAGGAACGCCGGAGTCCGCGTCTCGCTCTTCATGATGTCGACGGCGACGTATTCGAACGGAATGCCGAGCTGGGTCAGCACCAGCCGCACCTTGTAGCCGTTGCCCGAGATCGGATCGTCGTAGAGCCTCAGCATGGCATTCACTCCGCGGCGACGGCGCTGACGCCGGCCAGCGCCACCTTGGTTTGGATGTAACGGTCGATGCTGGCGGCGGCATCGCGGCCGTCCTTGATCGCCCAGACCACGAGCGAGGCGCCGCGCACGATGTCGCCGGCGGCGAACACGCCGTCGAGGTTCGACATCAGCGTGCGGCGATCGACCCTGACCGTGCCCCAATCCGTCACCGCCAGCTCGGGCGCCGCGAACAGCGCCGGCAGCGGTTCGGGATCGAAGCCCAGCGCCTTGATCACGAGATCGGCGGGGAGGCGGAAGGTCGAATCCTCGATCTTCGACGGCGCGCCGCGGCCGGTCGCGTCGCGCGCGCCCAGGCGCATGCGATGTCCGACGACGGCCGAAACCTTGCCGTGTCCTTCGAACGCCTCGGGCGCGCTCAGCCACACGAACTCGACGCCTTCCTCCTCGGCGTGCCTCACCTCGCGCATCGAGCCCGGCATGTTCTCGCGGTCCCGGCGGTAGAGGCACTTCACGGATCTGGCGCCCTGGCGCACAGCCGTGCGCACGCAATCCATCGCGGTGTCGCCGCCGCCGATGACGACGACGTCTTTCCCCGCGGCATTGAGCTTGCCGCTGTCGAACTCCGGCACCTTGTCGCCGAGGCCCCTGCGATTGCTCGCCGTGAGATACGTCATCGCCTGCACGATGCCGCCCAGCACCGAGCCCGGCGCCTGCATGTCGCGCGCCTCGTAGACGCCGGTCGCGATCAGCAGCGCGTCGTGGCGGCGGCGCAGTTCGGCCAGCGTCGCGTCGCGGCCGACTTCGAAGTTGAGGTGGAACATGATGCCGCCCTCGGCGAGCCAGCGCGCGCGGCGCGCGACGATGGGCTTTTCGAGCTTGAAGTTCGGGATGCCGTAGACGAGCAGGCCGCCGACGCGGTCGTAGCGGTCGTAGACGTGGATCTGATAGCCCTTGCGCCGGAGCTGCTCGGCCGCGGCGAGGCCCGCGGGGCCTGCGCCGATGATGCCGACCGATTGCTCGCGCTCGAGCGGCGGGCGGATCGGCTTCACCCAGCCCTTCGCCCAGGCCGTGTCGGTGATGAACTTCTCGATCGAGCCGATGGTGACGGTGCCGTGGCCCGCGCTCTCGATCACGCAATGGCCTTCGCAGAGCCGGTCCTGCGGGCAGATGCGGCCGCA
>SBBV01000464.1 GCA_005240015.1 Candidatus Odyssella thessalonicensis
ATCGCGACGCGCTGGCGCATGCCGCCCGAGAGCTGATGCGGATAGGCGCGGAGACGCTCCTCCGCGGCCGGAATGCCGACCATGTGCAGCGCCGCCAGCGCGCGCTGGCGCGCGTCGCCCTCGCCCACGCCGTCATGGATCTGCACGGCCTCGATCATCTGCGTGTCGATGCGGAGCACCGGGTTCAGCGTCATCGCCGGGTCCTGGAAGATCATCGCGATGCGCGCGCCGCGCAGCTTCCTGAGCTCGGGCTCCGGCATCGCCACGAGATCGCGTCCCTTGAACAGGATGCGCCCCTCGACGACGCGCCCCGGCGGATCGACGAGGCCCAGGATCGAAAAGCCGGTCACGGATTTCCCCGAGCCCGATTCGCCGACGAGCCCGAGGATGCGCCCCTTCTCGAGCGCGAAAGAAACTCCGTCCACCGCCTTCACCACGCCCGCGCGCGTGAAGAAGTGCGTCTTGAGGTTTTCGACTTGGAGCAGCGGCGTGGTCATGACCCTCGCGCCCCGAGAACCGCGAAGCGGTTCCGGCCCAGAGCCCAGGGTTGGCGCAACGCGCCAACCCTGGGACTCTCGGCAACATTCGAATCAACCCCGAACGGGTTGTGGCTGACCGCGCGCAAATTCGCCACAACCCCTTCGGGGTTGAAAAGCAATTCGGACCGGTACCCAGGGTAGCCGCTTCGCGGCGACCCTGGGCGCTGGGCCGGAACCGCTTCGCGGTTCATCATCGCCTCAGCCGCGGATTGAGGATGTCGCGCAGCTGGTCGCCGACGAGGTTGATGCTCGCGATGGCGATGAGCAGCGCAATGCCGGGGAACACGCTGATCCAGTACTTGCCCGACAGCATGTACTGATAGCCGTTGGCGATGAGGCGCCCCAGCGACGGCTCGGTCAGCGGCATGCCGACGCCGACGAAGCTCAACGTCGCCTCGAGCGCGATCGCGTGCGCGGTCTGGATCGTGCCGACCACCAGCAGCGGCGGCAGGCAGTTCGGCAGGATGTGGCGGAACAGGATGCGCCCCGGCCCGAAGGCGAGGCAGCGCGCGGCGGCGACGTACTCCTTGTTGAGCTCGACCAGCGCCGAGGCGCGCACGGTGCGCGCGTAGTAGGCCCATTGCACGATCACGAGCGCCAGTACGATCTTCTCGGCGCCGCGCCCCAGCACCGCCAGGAGGATCAGCGCCACCAGCACGGCCGGGAACGAGAGCTGCACGTCGACGACGCGCATGATGAAGCTCTCGACGCGCCCCCCGGCATAGGCCGCGAACAGCCCGATCGTCATGCCGACGAGCAGCGCGATCACGCCGCTCATGACGCCGACGCCGAGCGAGATGCGGAGGCCGTAGAGGATGCCCGAGAACATGTCGCGGCCCTGGTCGTCGGTGCCGAGCCAGTGCGTGTAGCCGGCGGCGGATTTGCTGCCGGGCGGCAGCAGGTTGGAGAGAATATCGAGCTGGCGCAGATCGTAGGGGTCCTGCGGCGCCAGCAACGGCGCCAGCAGTGCCGCGAGAATGACGAGGATCACGCCGCCGAGCGCGACCACGGCGCCGCGGCTCTCCGCGAATTCGCGCCAGATGCGCAGCCATGTCGCCTCGCTGCGGGCGGGGACGGCGGCGGTCTCGGCGGGGAGGACGGCTTCGGGCATGGTTCAGGCCTTGGCCGCGAGCCGCACGCGCGGATCGAGGATCGAGTAGAGCACGTCGACGACGAGGTTGATGATGATGAACAGCACGACGATGACGAGGAGGTACGCGACGATCACGGGCCGGTCGAGCTTGTCGATCGAATCGATGATGAGCTTGCCCATGCCGGGCCAGGCGAACACGGTCTCGGTGACGACCGCGAACGCGATCTGCGAGCCGAGCTCGAGGCCCAGCACGGTCACGATCGGGATCATGATGTTCTTGAGCACGTGCACGAGCACCACGCGGCGCATCGAGAGGCCCTTGGCGCGCGCGTATTTCACGTAGTCGAGCAGCATGGTCTCGCGCATGCCGGCGCGCGTGAGCCGGATCACGAGCGCGAGCTTGAACAGGGCGAGGTTCAGCGCCGGCAGGAACAGGTGGCCGAGGCCGCTCCAGGTGAAGAGGCTGCTCTGCACGCCGAGGACCGAGCCCTCGGGGCCGCGCCCGCCGGCCGGCAGCTGGAACTGCAGCGCGGGCGGAACGCCGAGCCACGTTTGCCACTCGGTGGCGCTCACGGCGAAGGTGAGGATCAGCATCAAGCCGACCCAGAAGGTCGGCAGGCTGAAGCCGAGGATCGACCCCGCCATGATCGTCTTGGCGCCGGCCGAGTTGGGCTTGTAGCCGGCATACATGCCGAGCGGGATGCCGAGGCCGATCGCGATGACGAAGGAGACGATCACGAGCTCGAATGTCGCCGGCATGCGCTGCAGGATCAGCTCGATGGCCGAGATGCCGAACACGAACGACTTGCCGAGATCGACGCCGAGCGCGTTCTCGACGAAGGCGAGGTATTGCGCCCACACCGGGCGATCGAGCCCGAGCGCCTTCATCGCGCGCGCGCGCTCGGCCTCGTCGGCGTCGGGCGCGATCAGGATCTCGACCGGGTTGCCGACGACGTAGACGCCGAAGAACACGATCGCCGACATCGCGAACAGCACGACGACGCTCTGCATCAGCCGGCGGATGATGAAGACGGTCATGCGCGGTCGCTTCGACCAATGAACTCGTCGTCCCCGCGAAAGCGGGGACCCAAGCAGCGTCTCCAAACGCGGCGGCACTCCAGGCGAAGGCACCTCGGCGGAGACATGGGTCCCCGCTTTCGCGGGGACGACAATGAAACTGCAAGTCCCATTGTCGCCCCCGACTGCCGCCCTACTGCGGCTTCACGAACTGCGCGAGCGTGTACTCGTCGGCGCGGGGTACGTAGGTAATGCCCTTCCGCGTCGCCCAGATGTTGATCTGGTAGTGCAGCGGGATCAGCGCCTGGTCCTTCATCGCCAGCTCGCTCGCCTGCCACAGGAGCTTCTCGCGCTTGGCGTCGTCGACGGTCGCGAGCGCCTGCTCGAGCACCTCGTCGACCTCCTTGTTCGAGTAGCGGCCGCGGTTGGAGACGCCGCGCCCCGGCCCCACCGTCGCGATCAGCGAGCGCAACGGGTTCGAGACCTCGCCGGTGTCGGCGCCCCAGCCCACCAGCATCACGCTGAACGAGTATTTGGGCCGGCTCGCGTCGGAGGCGAACTTCGACCACGGCAAGGTCACCACCTGGGTGTCGACGCCGATGCGCGAGAACATCTGCCCCACCGCCTGCAGGATCTTCTCGTCGTTGAGATAGCGGTCGTTGGGGCCGTGGATCGTGAGCTTGAAGCCGTTGGGATGGCCGGCCGCAGCGAGCAGCTTCTTCGCCTGGTCGGGATCGAACGGATCGGCCTTCAAGTTGGGGCTCACGCCGAAGAAGCCCGGCGCCAGGAGGCCGCCGGCCGGGATCGCCTCTTTCTCCATCAAGCGCTCGACGATGGCCGCGCGGTTGATGGCGAGCGAGAGGGCCTTTCGGACGCGCACGTCCTTGAGCGGGTTGGGCTTCAGCGGCTTGCCGTCCTTGTCGGCCGCGAACGGCGATTCGTCGCGGAAGCTGTCGACGTGCAGATAGATGATGCGGTTGCCGACCACGCGGTGCAGCGTGATGTTGGCGTCGCCGCGCAGCGAGGCGAGGTCGGCGCTCGGCACCTGCTCGATGATCTGCACCTGGCCGGCGCGCAGCGCCGCCACGCGCGCGGCATTGTTGGTCAGGATGCGCGCGGTCACCCGCTTCCAGTGCGGCTTCGGGCCCCAATAGGCGTCGTTGCGCTCGAACACGACGCGGTCGCCGGGCAGGAACTCGACGAGCTTGAACGGGCCGGTGC
>SBBV01000386.1 GCA_005240015.1 Candidatus Odyssella thessalonicensis
CGTCGGCGCTGATGGTCTCGACCGGTGCGGTCATCACCTGCGCCACCGGCGTCTCGGCCGCGAGCTTGAACGCGATGCGGCGCACCACGTCCTGCTCGGTCACGATGCCGAGCGTGCGGCCGGCTTCGTCGACGACGAGCGCGGCCGAGGCGCGCTCGGCGGCCATCGCCTCGACCGCTTCGCGGCAGGTGGCGGCGGGCGAGACGCGCGCCAGCGGCGCCACCGCCTCCTCGCCGGCGCGGCGGCGGAAGATGGCGGCGAGCGAATGCATGTCCCCCCGCCGCCCGCGCTAGGCGGGCCGCGGCGCCGCGGCCTCTCGTTCGGCGAGCAGCGCCGCGAGCAGCGCGCCGGCATCGAGCCGCTCGCCCAGGCGCTGGCAGCGCGACATGAACAGGAAGCGCACGCCTTCGACGACGGGCTCGCGGTCGTGCGTGCGCAGGCGCGGGTGGATCGGCAGCAGGTCGAACACCGCGTTGCCCGAGGTGAGCGCGAGCTCCGCCGAGCTCTTGGGCGCGGCGAGCTGCAGCTGGCCAAGCCGGCGCTCGAACGCGCCCACGTCGGCCTCGACGCCGCTCTCCTCGAAGCGCGCGAGACAGCGCGCGTAGAGCGCAGCGAGCGCCCGCGGCAGTTCGGGGCTGCGCGTGCCGGCGGCGCGGCGCAGATGCGTCTCGAGCACGGCAACGAGATCGGCGAGCACGGCAGCATAGGCGCTCTTGCGGGCGGCGTCGAACGCGTCGGCGAACGCCTTCTCGCGCGTGAGCTCGTTGAGCGGGAGGCGCGTCTTCATGTGGCAGTAGTCGACGATCGTCTTCTGCGCGACCAGCGAGGCCTCGCGCGCGCAGAAATCGACGAGCGCTTCCACCGTCGCGATGCGCTCGCGCCCGCCGCCGATCGCGAAAAGACGCCACTTCTTCATGCGCCGCCGTTCCTCCGCACCCGCGCCACTCTCGCGAAACTTTTTTGCCGCGAGAAAGGCTGATTTGTCGCAGTCGTGATAATTGTTCGCATTTTTCGGCAATGTTATAAGCGAAAAACGGTGTTAGGGGAGGAACTCCATCAGCCCCGCTCGACAAAAATCAAACCTGGCACCGGGCTGGCGATCCTTCGGAACCGACAAGGCCGCGACGTTAGGGAGTCATCGAAGGGGCGTACTCCATCCGCGGTCCGGCGCCGGAGCAGCCGGAGCGCGCCGCACATCCCGTGCGGACCGCGCTCCCGGTCGCGAGAGTCCGTTGTCCAGAACGGGGGAAACGCGATGGCAACTCTGACGCCCGAAAAGCAAAACGCTTATTGGCGCAAGACGTCGCGGCTGATGTGGACCATTCTCTTCCTGTGGTTCGTGTTCAGCTTCGGCATCCACTTCTTTGCACCCGCCTTGAACAAGATCGTGATCGCGGGCTTCCCGCTCGGCTTCTACATGGCCGCGCAGGGCTCGCTCATCGCCTTCGTCGTCTTGTGTTTCTGGAACTCCTCGGCCCAGAACAAGATCGACGAAGAATTCGGCGTGGCCGAAGAGTGAGGGGAGCGCAAAAATGGCTACCGGAAAAACCTCGGCGTCCTTCATCAACAGCCTCGGCAAGATCTACGGCGGCTATGCCGGCGGATTCGTGGGCTTCACCATCCTGCTCGCGATCCTCGAGCAGGTCGGCCTGCCGCAGCGGGTGATCGGTTACGCCTTCGTGGTGCTGACGATCGGCGTCTACGCCTATATCGGCATCCTCTCGCGCACGATGGAGTTGAGCGAATACTACGTCGCCGGCCGCGTCGTGCCGCCGTTCTACAACGGCATGGCGACCGGCGCCGACTGGATGAGCGCCGCCTCGTTCATCTCGATGGCGGGCGGGCTCTACTTGGGCGGCTACAACGCGCTCGGCTACGTGCTCGGCTGGACCGGCGGCTACGTGCTGGTCGCGATCCTGCTGGCGCCGTATTTGAGGAAGTTCGGCCAGTACACGGTGCCCGATTTCCTGGGCGTCCGCTACGAGGGCAACGTCGCGCGCTTCTGCGGCGTCGTCGTGCTGTTCTGCGCCTCGTTCACCTACATCGTCGCGCAGACCTTCGGCATCGGCATCGTCACCTCGCGCTTCCTCGGCATCGGCTTCGAGGTCGCGATCTTCGTCGGCCTCGCCGGCATCCTGGTCTGCTCGATGCTGGGCGGCATGCGCGCGGTGACCTGGACCCAGGTGGCCCAGTACATCGTGCTCATCATCGCCTACCTCGTGCCGGTGATCTGGCTGTCCACAACCAAGTACGGCCTGCCGATCCCCGAGCTCACCTACGGCCAGGCGCTCCAGGAGATCGCCAAGCTCGAACAGACCCTCGGCATCGTGAAGCCGCACACCTCGGCCTTTACCGATGCGCGCGGCCAGTTCAGCTGGGTGGAGTTCAACAACTTCTGGGCGCTGGTACTGTGCCTGATGGTGGGCACCGCCTCGCTGCCGCACATCCTGATGCGCTACTTCACCACGCCCAACGTGCGTGACGCGCGCAAATCGGTGGGCTGGTCGATCTTCTTCATCTTCCTGCTCTACTTCACCGCGCCGGCCTACGCGGCGTTCGCGAAGCTCGAGGTCTACCAGGACGTGATCGGCAAGGACATCTCGGCCCTCCCGGCCTGGGTCCAGAACTGGTCACAGGTGGGCGGCCTCTTGTCGATCAAGGACGCCAACGGCGACGGCAAGCTGCAGCTGGCCGAGTTCATCATCAACCAGGACATCATCGTGCTCTCCATGCCGGAGATCGCGGGATTGCCCTATGTGATCTCGGGCCTGGTTGCGGCCGGCGGCCTCGCCGCCGCGCTCTCGACCGCCGACGGCCTGCTGCTCGCCATCGCCAACGCGCTCAGCCACGACGTCTACTACAAGATGATCGATCCCAAGGCCTCGACCGCGCGGCGCCTCATCGTCGCCCGCGTGCTCCTGGTCGGCGTGGCGATCGTCGCGGCGGCCGTGGCCGGCACGCGACCATCCGGCATCATCCAGATGGTGGCGTGGGCGTTCTCGCTCGCCGCCGCCGGCTTGTTCGCGCCGCTGGTGATGGGCATCTGGTGGAAGCGCACGACCGCGACCGGTGCCATCCTCGGCATGATCAGCGGATTCGGCATCTGCCTCTTCTACCTGATCATGACGCGCTACTACCCGGCGACGTTCAAGGAGTGGTTCGGGGTCGACCTCTGGTTCGGCATCCGCAACATCTCCTCGGCGTTGTTCGGCCTGCCGCTGGCGTTCGGCGTCACGTGGATCGTGAGCCTCATGACCGCGCCGCCGTCCAAGGAGATGCAGGACTTCGTCGACTCGGTCCGCATCCCCTCCGGCCAGGTGGCGTGGGGCGAGAAGGCGCACGAATAGCGACCCAGACCGGAACGGAACGGAGCAGGGCTCGCACCTCGAGCCCTGCTCTTTTTTTGTCCGCGTTCCCTTTCTGCTAATCTCGTGCCGCGGAGGCTTCGACGATGGGAAGCAGCGAATACTGGTGGGGCTATCTCCACTTTCACGTCCCCAACTACGCGCTGTCGCTGGTGTTCTACTGCCTGTTCGGCCGCCTCCTGCTGTCGTTCTTCCTGCCGCCCAATACGCGCAACTACATCTACCGCTCGTTCTACTGGCTGACCGAGTGGATCGTGCGGCCCGCGGCCTTCATCACGCCGCGCGCGATGCCGCCGGTGCTGCTGCCGGCGGTGGCGGCGTTCTGGATCATCGTGCTGCGCTTCGGGTTCTACGCGCTCATGTTCTCGTGGGGCCAGGTGCCCCGCGCGCAGGCCGGCTGAGAGGAGGGCGGCGCATGGATCGCAGCTTCCTCTTCCTCATCGTCGTGGCGCTTTCGGCGGTCGGCGGCATGACCTACCCCGAGGAGTTCCGCAAGCTCGCGATGGTGCTGGTCATCCCGATCATGCCCGAGGTGTTTCCGAAGTCGCCGGAGTGGATCTATTTCTTTGCCCAGGTCTTGATTGCGACCAGCATCCTGCTGGTGAGCGGCGTGCCGGCGGCACTCTACGAGCGGCTCTGGGAAGGCGAGCGCATCACCAACGCGCCGCTCCTCATCTGGATCGGCTTCGCCATCGTGCTGTCGCTGCCGGCGCTGAAGCGCCTCGGCTTCGTCTAGACCGCATCCAGCTCAAGATTGAATCGGCAC
>SBBV01000509.1 GCA_005240015.1 Candidatus Odyssella thessalonicensis
AGGCAAGGAGGGAGGTAGCGCTCCAAGCGCTGGCCAGCGGGCACACGCCCTCGACCATCGCGCGGTGGCGCTCGGCGGCGGCTGCCGCTTCGGCCTGGCGCAGGCCGGGCAGCACGGCGCCGGCTTCCGCTAGCGCCGTCGCCGCGCGCGCGGCTTCGGCGGTGAGCGCGTGGATCTCGGACTCGATCTCGGCCAGGCGCACGCCGGCCGCCACGCGCTCCATCGTCGCCTTCTGCCAGCGCAGGTGATAAGCGAGCGCCTCGGCGCGGCGGATGTGGTCGGAGAGGTTGCGGTAACGCGAGGCCTGGCGCGCCTGGCGCTTCAAGCCCTGGAGCTGGTTCTGGAGGGCCACGATCACGTCGTCGAGCCGCGCCAGGTTCTGCTCGGCCGCGCGCAGCTTCAGCTCCGCCTCGTGCCGGCGCGAATGGAGGCCGGTGATGCCGGCCGCCTCTTCGAGCAGGAGGCGCCGCTCGGGCGGCTTGGCCTGGATGATGGCGGCGACGCGCCCCTGGCTCACGATCGCCGTCGAGCGCGCACCCGAGGAGAGATCGGCGAACAAGAGCTGCACGTCGCGCGCGCGCACGTCCTTGCCGTTGACGCTGTAGGCCGAGCCGCTCTCGCGCTCGATGCGCCGGCAGATCTCGATCTCGTCGAGATCGTTGAACGCCGCCGGCGCCGAGCGGTCGCGGTTGTCGAGATGCAGGATCACCTCGGCGACGTTGCGCGCCGGCCGCTCGGACGTGCCGTTGAAGATCACGTCGTCCATGCCGCCGCCGCGCATCTGGCGCGCCGAGCTTTCGCCCATGCACCAGCGCAGGCCCTCGAGCAGGTTCGACTTGCCGCAGCCGTTGGGGCCGACGATGCCGGTCAGGCCCTTTTGAATCTCGAACTCCGTCGCGTCGACGAAGGACTTGAAGCCGGCGAGACGGAGCTTGGTGAACTGGACCACGTGCTTCGTACTGTCCTTCTTCAGTTCTTGGGCAGTTTGTCGACGAGCGGCTTCAGCGCCTGCTCGAATTCCTCGATCGGGCGGTTGCCGGAGATGCGCTTGTCGCCGATGACGAAGTGCGGCGTGCCTTCGACGCCGTGCTTCTCGACGCCCTCGCGCCAGCGGTCGGCCATCGCGCGCAGCATCTTCTCGTTCTTCATGCAGGCGTCGAACTGGTCCTTGGTCATGCCGGCGAGGCGGCCATAGGCGGCGACGTTGTCGAGCAGCTGCTGGCCGGTCTCGGCCTTCATCCACTTGTCCTGATCCTTGAACATCAGGTCGATCATCGAGAAGTAGCGGTCGGGCCCGAGGCAGCGCGCCATCATCGCCGGGAAGCGCGACCACGGCTCGCGCGACGTGCCCGGCCATTCGCGGAAGATGATCTTCACCGTGCCCTTGTCGACGTACTTCTCCTTGAGCTTCGGCAGCGCGCCGGTGTGGAACGCCGCGCAGTGCGGGCAGGTCAGTGACTCGTAGGCGATGATGGTGATCGGCGCATCGGCCTTGCCGATGAACATCTCGCCCGAGCCGTCCTCGGCCGCCGCGGTCTTGGGCGGCTCGCTCTTCTTCTCTTCGGCCTTCTTCTCTTCGGCCTTCTTTTCTTCGGGCTTCTTCTCGTCCGCCTTCTTCTCGTCCGGTTTTGCCTCGGCCTTCTTCTCCTCGGGCTTGGCCTCGGCCGGCTTCTTTTGCGCCTCGGTCTGGGCTGGCTTGGCGGGCTCGGTCGCCGTCGCGGGGGCCCGAGTCTTGGTCGTCTGCCAGATGCCGAAACCGGCCGCCGCCACGACGACGAGTCCGAGTGCAATCAATACGTTGCGAGACATTTAGGCCTCACCACTAGGTTTGGATGGTAGAACGATGGGGGACTTATCCGCAAGAGATTCGCCGCGGCTTTTACACAGGTTTTCGGCCGGGGCCAGCCGACTTCCCGCCGCGCGCAGCGCGCTGCTCCAGCGCGCGGCCCAAGGCGAGAACGCGCGCGCGCAGATCCGGGTCCTCGATCTTCCCGGCCAGGGCCATGAGCCGGGCCTCGGCCTCCGATGACAGCGGCGCCGGCGGCGCTGGCGCGCGCCGCGCGGCCGGCAGCGGCGCCTGCACGAACTGGATGCGCGCCACGGCCGGATAGCCGAAATAGCCGTTGATGCGCGCGATCAGCTCCGGCGCCATGTGCTGGAACTCGAGGGCCCAGGCGCCGGCCACGCGCAGCCGAAGCGTTCCGCCGCCCTCCGGCTGGCGCGCGCGCACGAGGCGCTCGGGCGCCGAGCGCTCGGCGATCGATGCGCCCACGATCGCCGGCCACTCGGTCACGATCCGCGCCTCCGTGAGGCCGCGCTTCTTCAGGATCGGCGCCGCCACGCGCGCGGCCGCCGCCGCCACCGGGGCAAGCCCGCGGCGCGCCTGTGCGTCCTTGGCCGTGCGTTTCGAGATTGCCGCGGGGGGCATGTGCCGTTAGAGCGGTTCGAGGGAGGCCTGATGTGCCGAGCGATCGTGGCATAAAGATGAGGCGCGCGGAACGACGCCCCAATCCGGACCCGGCGCTGTTGGCGGCGCGTCTCCTCGCCTGGTACGACCGCCACCGCCGGCGCATGCCCTGGCGCGCTTTGCCCGGCGAGCGCCCCGACCCCTACAAGGTCTGGCTCAGCGAGATCATGCTGCAGCAGACCACGGTCGCCGCGGTCGGTCCCTATTTCGAGCGCTTCCTTGCGCGCTTCCCCATGGTGGAGGCGCTGGCTGCCGCCAAGCTCGACGACGTTCTCGGCCTCTGGCAGGGCCTCGGCTACTATGCCCGCGCGCGCAACCTGCACCGCGCCGCCGAAGTCGTGGCGCGCCGCTATGGCGGGCGCTTTCCCGATACCGCGGCGGCGCTCAGGGCTCTTCCGGGCGTCGGCGAATACACGGCGGCGGCGATCGCCGCCATCGCGTTCGACCGCCGCGAGGCCGCCGTCGACGGCAATGTCGAGCGCGTGATGGCGCGGCTCCACGCGCTCGAGGCGGCGCTGCCGGCGGCCAAGCCCGCGCTCCGGGAATTGGCACGGAGCCTCGTGCCCGAGGCGCGCGCCGGGGATTTCGCGCAGGCGCTGATGGATCTCGGCGCTACCGTCTGCACGCCGCGCGCGCCGCGCTGCCTCCTCTGTCCCTGGGCCGATGCGTGCGCGGCGCGGACCCGCGGCATCGCCGAGGAGCTGCCGCGGAAGGCACCCCAGCCGGCGCGGCCGCTCCGTCACGGCGTCGCGTTCGTGCTGCTGGATCGCACCGGGGCCGTGCTGCTGCGCCGCCGGCCCGAGAACGGTCTGCTCGGCGGCATGATGGAGGTGCCCTCGACCGCGTGGCGTGCCAAGGCGCCCGCCGCGCGCGAAGCCGCCGCCGCAGCGCCGGCGCCGGCGGCTTGGCGTGCACTGCCGGGTCACGTGCGCCACGGCTTTACGCATTTCGAATTGCTGCTAGCCGTATGGGGCGCGCAGGTGGAGAAGCGCCCGCGCGCCGAGGGCGTCTGGTGCGGCAGCGACGTGCTCGCGGCGCAGGCGCTGCCGACCCTCATGAAGAAGGTGCTGCGCCACGGGCTGGCGCAGCTCGCAAGGAAAAGCGGCCCGCCGATCAAGACGGGCCGCCGAAGTTCGACCGGCGTGAGGGGAGGATAACCGGTCGTCAGCACCTCTTTCGCGCGGCGGGCGCCGACCTGCGCCTCAGCGCCCGGGCGATTCGTAGGGCGGCGCCGCCAGCCACTGATCGGTGGGGTTCCGCGGATTGCCGAAGCGATTGTAGTAGGGATCGCGCAGCAGCCGCTGCTGACGGCGCCAGCGGCGATAGGCGCGCGCCTCGTCGTAGGCACTGCGCGGATAGTCATAGGCCTCGTTATAGTCGGGATAGTTCGTGTGATAGCCCCGGCGGTATTGGCTCGGCGGCGTGTAGGTGTAGCCGGGCGGCTCGTAGCTGTAGGAAGGCGGCGTGTAGCTGTAGGGCGGCGGCTGATACGAGTACGACGGATTCGTGTAGGAGTAGCTCGGGCCCTGATAGCCGTAGCCCTGTGCTGCGCTCGGCCCAGCTGCGGCCAACACGAGCGCCGCGGCGCCGATTGCGGCCGCGCATGCGGTCTTCATGGTCTGCCTCCCTTTGCGGAATCCCGGATAGCAGGCAAGCTCTGAACAGGGCCTGACACCGGCGTTCATCCGCGGTTCAGATATTCCTCGCTTCAAATGCCTTCGGGGAACGCATCCCGCGCTTTGGCGTTCCGCCAGCAGCGGCACGCGGGCCTGCCGCAGCATCGGTTCATTCGAGGTTAAGCGGACAAACATCATCATCCGGGCATGAAACGACGCCTCGCCATCGCCGCGATTCTCGCGACGCTCGCCGCCGCAGCGCTCTCCGGCGGCGCGTTTGCGCGCGACTGCGGCGCGCGCTGCCAGCAATGGGCGCAGAACCGCGACCGCGAGTTCGAGGGCGAGCGCCGCTCTCGTCCGCACTGGCGCGGCTACGATGCGCGCCGCCCCTGGCGCGAGCGCGAATTCTACGGCGGCCCCGGCGCGGAACGGCGCCGCGCGTTGCCCCCCGGCAACGGGACGATGGACGAACCGCTGCCCGACCGGCAGATCTGGGCCATCGTGCGCAGCCGCGTGCCCGGGCGCATCGTCAACGCCCGTTTGCACGGTGAGGTCTATTCTTTTAGAATCCTCAGCCACCGGGGCAGCATCGTCGACGTCGTTGTCGACCGATATTCGGGCCGCATCGTGAGCGTCCGCGGCGGCCCCTGAACCCCCGAAGGGGCGCCGTCTCATGCGTGTGCTGGTCGTCGAGGACGATCCCGAACTTTCCCGGCAGTTGAAGCAGGCTTTGACCGAGTCCGGCTACGCGGTGGATCACGCGGCCGACGGCGAGGAAGGCCATTATCTCGGCGACACCGAGCCCTATGACGCGGTGGTGCTCGATCTCGGCTTGCCCGAGCTCGACGGCGTCACCGTGCTGAAGCGCTGGCGCTCGGCCGGCAAGAAGATGCCGGTGCTGATCCTCACCGCGCGCGGCCAGTGGGGCGAGAAGGTGGCCGGCTTCGACGCCGGCGCCGACGACTACGTGACCAAGCCGTTCCACATGGAGGAGGTGCTGGCACGCCTGCGCGCGCTGATCCGCCGCTCGGGCGGACACGCCGCGCCCGAGCTCACCTGCGGGCCGGTCGTGCTCGACACCAACAGCGGCAAGGTCACGGTCAACGGCGCGCCGGTGAAGCTGACGGCGCAGGAGCTGCGCCTGCTCGCCTATCTCATGCACCATCAGGGCAAGGTGGTCTCGCGCACCGAGCTCACCGAGCACATCTACGACCACGATTTCGACCTCGATTCGAACACGATCGAGGTCTTCATCGGTCGCCTCCGGAAGAAGCTCGGCGTGCCGATCATCCACACCAAGCGCGGCCTCGGCTACCAGTTGGCGCCCCCGGGCGAGGGCGACTCGGTCTAGAGCAAAGGCGCGCCATGTCGACGGTCCGCATGCGAAAAGGGGTCGGACCCCTTTTCACGCTCGCCCATCAAGGCTCCGGCTCGCCGGCAACGCCGAGAAGGGGTCTCACCCCTTTTCGCGGCCGCGCCGAGCGCACGCCTTCGGTCTAGATGTTCCGCCGGCCCGCCCGCCGGATCCAGGCGCTTTATCGGGCGGCCTCGGCCTCGCTCGCTTGGCGCCTCGTGCTGGGCGCCGCGGCCCTCATCGCGATCGCGCTGATCGCCGCCGCCATCGCGCTGCCGCAGCTCTACCGCGCCGGCCTCGAGCGGCAGCTCGACTTCGAGCTCGACTACCTGCTCAACCGCCTGATCACGCGCGTCGGCACCGAGCAGAGCGGCGACCTCACGCTCGCCGAGCCGATGACCGAGCGCGACTACGAAAGCGCCTATTCCGGCTACTACTGGCAGATCACGAGCGAAGGCCGGGTCGTGCTCGCCTCGCGCTCGCTGGCCGGCTGGACGCTCGAGCTGCGCCCGCCGGCGAGCATCGCGCGCGACATCGACCAGGACACGATCTTCGCGCGCGCGCCCGAAGGTCCGCAGCGCCTGCGCGCCACGAGCCGCATCATCCGCTCGGACACGCTCAACAAGGATCTCGTCTTCACCGTGGCGGCGGTGCGCACCGAGATCGACGAGAACATCGAGGACTTCCGCCTCACCATCGTGCTCACGATCCTCGGGTTGGGGCTCGTCCTGATCGGCACGGTCTGGCTGCAGGTGCGCTTCGGCCTGGGGCCGCTCCGCCGCATTCCGCAGGCGCTGGCCGCGATCCGCTCGGGCGAGAGCGACCGGCTCACCGGCTCGTTCTCGGCCGAGGTCGAGCCGCTGGCGCGCGAGATCAACGCGCTGCTCGACCACAACGCCGACGTCGTCGAGCGCGCGCGCACGCACGTCGGCAATCTCGCGCACTCGCTCAAGACGCCGATCGCGGTGCTCACCAACGAGGCGAGCGGGCGCGAAGGCGGATTCGCCGAGACGGTGAAGGCCCAGGTCGGCATCATGAAGGACCAGGTGGACCACCACCTCTCGCGCGCGCGCATGGCGGCGCGCGCCGGCGTGCTCGGCGCCCGCACCAGCGTGATGCCGGTGCTGGAAGGCCTGGCGCGCACGCTCGAGAAGATCTACCGCGAGCGCCGTATCGCCATCGCGCTCGATGGGCCGCCCGAGATCGCGTTCCGCGGCGAGCGCCAGGATCTCGAGGAGATGCTCGGCAACCTCCTCGACAATGCCTGCAAGTATGCGAAGTCGCGCGTCTCGGCCAAGGCGATGGAACGCGAGGGCGGGCGCCTCCGGATCGAGGTCGGCGACGACGGCCCCGGCGTTCCCTCCGAGCGTCGCCGCGTCGCGCAGAAGCGCGGCGTGCGGCTCGACGAGACTTATCAGGGCAGCGGCCTCGGCCTCTCGATCGTCAAGGACATCGCCGAGATCTACGGCGGCAGCTTCACGATGGGCGAAGCCGAGCTCGGCGGGCTCCTCGCGATCCTCGATCTGCCGCTGGCCGCGACGTCGCGCCGCGCGCGGTGAGCGACGCCGTCGCTGCCGCGGCGCCGCTTTGCACGGCATCCATCCTTCGAGGCGCTGCGAACGCGAAGGCGCGTCCGCAGCGCACCTCAGGATGAGGTTTTGGTTGCAAACAGCGCCTCATCCTGAGATGCGCAGCAAGCGCGATGGCGTTTGCTGCGCCTCGAAGGATGGCGGTAGCGCGAGGCGTTTCCTCGCTCGGGGATCAGCTACGGCGCTTGGCCTTCTTCGCCGCGGCCTTCTTCTCGTTGCGGAAGTTGAGCTCGACCGTGATGCCGTTGGGATCGTCGAGGAACATCTGCACGAGGCCGCTGCCGGGCTGCACCTGCTCCTTGAACGGGATGTTGTGGGCGGCAAGGCGCCGGCGCATCGCGGGCGCGTTCCCGGCGCGGAACGCCACATGGTCGACGGCGCCGCCGCCGGGCCTGTCGCCGTTCGCGGCCGGCACGTTGACCTGGCCGCGGATCGCCCTGGGATCGCCAAGCGGCACGAGGTGCACGACCGGCGTCTCGCCGCAATAGAGCCAGTAGCCCGGGAACGCGAGCGGCGGCCGCTTGCCTTGGCGCAGCCCGATCGCGCGGCAATAGAAGTCGCGCGTCGCCTCCATGTCGGCGCTGCGGATCGTGTAGTGCTCGAGAAGCTGAAGCGGCATGGCGGTGCCTCCGATGCGCGATCTTGTCGAGTGTACGACAGTTCGGGTCGGTCCGGGAACACGTAGGGGCGCGCTGCGCGCGCCCTTTCTCCGCCGGTACCGCGCGCAAACACATAGGACCCCCGGCCGCCCTAGTGGATCAACGACACAGGCGACGAGGTCCTACACGCTTGATGCTTGTGTACGCGGAAACAGGGCGCGCGCAGCGCGCCCCTACGCTGCCGGCGCCGAGCGAGATGTTAGAACAGCTCCGCGCGCAGCTTCTGCCGGAGCGCGTCGATCGGCACCAGCGCGTTGCCGCGGCGGATGTGCCAGAACGCCCAGCCGTTGCAGGCGGGGGCGCCCTGCACCGCGGCGCCGACGCGGTGGATCGAGCCGGTGGTCTCGGCGGCGACGACGGTGCCGTCGGCGCGCACTTTCGCGGTGTGGCGTTTCCTCTCGTCCATCAAGATCTCGCCCGGCGCGATGAGGCCGCGCTCGACCAGCCAGCCGAACGGAATGCGCGGCTGCTCGCGCTTGCTCGCCGGCGCAAGCAGGGACGCATCGGCGATCGGCTCGACCGCGGCGATGCGCGCCTCGGCCGCATCGGCGTAGGCCGCGTCG
>SBBV01000607.1 GCA_005240015.1 Candidatus Odyssella thessalonicensis
CAATTGCTCGCTCTGCACGAAATCACCGGTTCGAGCGCCGTCGAAACCTCGTATTTCACCTGCCCGCAATGGCAGCCGCCTGAATAAGTCTTCGCTTCCGGCATCGTCCGATTCCTCCATGAGCCGAATGACGGCGTCGGCAATACGATCGGCGGCTCGCCCTAGTGCCACACGATACGCCAGGGCAGTTTGGCGCCTTTGAGCAACCCCGTCACCTCGGCCTCGGTGCCTTTGCAGTCATAGGCATCGTAGACGTGGATCAGCGCAACCGTGTGCCCCGACTCATCGGCCGCCTCGACGCGCAACGAGACCGCGCCGGCGGCCACGGGCGCGAGCGCGCGGCGCATGGCGGCGAGCTCGGGCGTTTCCGGTATAGTGGACTTCGTCATCGCTTCCGCAGGAATTGCAGCATGATCGTCAGGGCCTGGCGCGGGCGCGCCTCAACGGCCGATCCCGGCGCCTATGTCGAGCATTTCCGCCGCAGAGTGCTGCCGGAGCTGCGCGAAATCGAGGGATTTCTTGGCGCAAGCCTGTTGCGCGAGACGCGCGCCGACGAGGTCGAGTTCCTCGTGCTCACGCGCTGGGCCTCGATGGACGCGGTGCGCGCCTTCGCCGGCGACGATGTCTCGCGCGCCGTCGTCGAGCCCGCCGCGGCGGCCGCGCTCAGCGACTACGACCGCACGGTGCATCACTACGAGGTGCTGGAGGCGAGCTGATCTTTCCCTCCTCCGCGAATAGCGGGGGAGGTGGACCGCGCGAAGCGCGGGCCGGAGCGGGCGAGGACAGCAAGCTGGCGCTCGGAGGAGGAAGCGCAGCGCGCTGCGGCCGGCCTCCGGCTTTGCGTGAACTTGCGCGCACCCCCATCCCGACCTTCCCCCGCTGCCTGGTCCGCTGCCTGGGGGAAGGAGAGAGGTCACCGCGTCCCGAGGATCTTCGCCAGACGCTTCAGCGGGCGGCGGTCCATCGCGAGGCCGAGCGAAGTCGAGAAATGGCCAGCGCGGCCGATGAAGGTGTTGGCGGGCGGCAGGCGCCAGCGCTCGACGAGCGAGCGGCCCGAGGCGAAGGGCAGGATCGTGTCGCGCGCGCCGAGCACGGCCACGATGTTCTCGGGCGGGATCGGCGGGCCGTTCGGCACGGCCGTCAAGCTCTGCCACAGCATGAGGTCCTTGGCGGTCCAGCCGGCGCGCTCGAGCGCCTCGGCCATGCCGATGCCTGCGGAGAGCGCGCTTTCGGCGATCAGCGAATCGATCTGGTCGGCGACCGTGAGCAGCGCCACCGCGTCGGGCCGCATCGATTGCGGCCAATGCGGCGAGAAGCTTGCGGCCAACAGCGCTGCGAGCGCGCCCAGGCTCGCGCCGCCGATCGCGACCGGCGCCTTGGTCTGCTGCCGGCACCAATGGATGATGACGGCCAGTTCCTGCGCCTGGGCGGCGAAGAGATCGATGGGCGCGAGCGGCGCCTTGGCCATGAACGGCTCGCCGCCATAAGTGCCGGGCAGGCGCCGGCGCCCGTGCCATGCCGATTCGAGCTCGATCACCCGGATGCCGTACCGGAACAGCACCTGCACGTCGGCTGTCGCGCGGCCGTAATGGTCGAACTCGACGCAGATGCCGTTGCCGAAGATGAAAGTGGGTGGATTGATCACGCCGCGCGGCTCGTGCACCCGCGCCCAGGCAATGTCCCCCATGCGCGCGGCCGGCGAGCGGAAGCGGATCCAGTAGTCCTCGCCGAAATGCGTGGAGACGCGGCGCGAAACCTCGACGTTGGGGATCGCGTCGGGCGGCTGATAGACGCGCCAGGGCGCGGCGCGATAGGCGCCGTAGGCGGCCTCGAGATCGGCCAGCGCCGGCGTCTCGAAGCGCACCGGCGGCACCGGCCGGCCGAAGCGGAAATCGAGGAAGCGCAGGCGCTGAAGCGTCAGCCAACGCGCGGTCGAGCCGCGGCGCGATTCGATGCGGTAAAGCGTCGAGGGCGGCTTCAGGCTCGGCGTGAAGAATGCGTCCTCCCACGCCGCCACGGCCGCCTCGTGGTCGCGGCGATGCGCCTCGAACGCCGCGAGCTTCTTGGCGAGGCGCTGCGTGGGCTTGGCGTCGATCGGCACGCCGGACAGGAACGCCGCGGGATCGCCCTCGGCCGACATCGCCGCCGCCCAAAGCCGCGAGAGCGGCAGCCAGAGCTGCAGCATGCTCCAGAACACCGGGCGATCGATCGCCAGATCGGCAATGCCCCAGCCCAAAGGACCGCGTAGGCGCATGGCCTGTCTTTCGCTCATGGTGGTGACCGCTCTTGGCTCGGCATCTTATACGGAGCGCGAGGTCTCGCGCGAACCCTGCCCGAGCATGCTAGTCTCGTGGGCAAAAGCGAACATTTCGTGACGCCGATGCACTTCTACTTCGATTTCATCTCGCCGTTCGGCTATTTCGCGGCGCTCCGCGTGGGGGATCTCGCCACCAAGCATGGCCGCGACTGCGAGTGGCACGCCATGCTGCTGGGCGTCAGCGTGCTCAAGGTGATGGGGCTGAAGCCGCTGGTCGAGACGCCGTTGAAAGGCCCCTATCTCGGCCACGACGCCGCGCGCTATGCGCGCCGCCACCGCCTTGCCCTGAAGCGGCCGTTCGACGGGCCGGCGATGAACCCGGTGCCGGCAGCGCGCGCCTTCCATTGGCTGAAGCGCCACCACGCCGACCGCTATCGCGGCATCGCGGTCGACATGCTCGACGCCTATTGGCGCGAGGCGCGCGATCTCTCGCAGCCCGAGGAGATCACGGCCATCGCCGCCGAGCGCGGCGTCGATCCCGGAGAGCTCCGCGCCGCGATCGAGAGCGACGAGGCACGCCAGCTGCTGCGCGCCGCGGTCGATGCCTCGCTCAGCAAGGGCGTGTTCGGGTCGCCGTTCTTCATCGTCGACGGCGAGCCGTTCTGGGGCGTCGACAAGATGGAGCAGATCGACGAGTGGCTGACGGTGGGAAAATGGTAACCGCCCCCCTAAGCATTATTCGCCCAGGCTAGCTGCCGCTGCACCGCATAGTCGCGGAGCAGGTCCGCGATCTCGGCCTCGATCTGCGATCGCTCGCCGCCCTCCACGTGAATGCGCACCGAGATCACGCCGCTTTCCTCCACGCCCTCCACACGGAGCTGCACGCCGTTGGCCGCGAGTGGCGCCAGCGCCTCGCCGATGCGCCGCTCGGTGGCGAGGCGGCGCAATGCGGGCTTGTAGATCTTGCCGAGCGCGGTGAGCGGCATCGCCTCGAGGAACACGACACGCTTGGGTAGCGCCGGGCGCTCGTGGATGCGTGAAGCGAGGAAGTCCAACACCTCGCGCTCGCTCGGCTTGGCGCCGGGCTGGGGCACCATGAACAACAGCGGCAGCTCGCCGGCATAGGCGTCGGGCTCGCCGATCGCTGCCACGAGCTGCGCCGCCGGATGCGTGGCCGCGATCTCCTCGATCATCGCCGGATCGATGTTGTGGCCGCCGCGGATGATCAGATCCTTGGCGCGCCCGGTGAGCACGATGCGCCCTTCGCCGTCGATGTGGCCGAGATCGCCGCTGATGAGCCAGCCGTCGGCGCGGAACGTGCCCTTGTTGCGCTTCGGATCGGTGTAGCCCTTTGCGACCTGGGGCCCGCGCACGACGAGGACGCCGGTTTCGCCCGGCGCGCAAACCCGCTCGAAGCTCTCGCCGTCGGCGCCGAGCTTCACCGCCAGCACCTCGGTGTAGGGCAGGCGCCAGCCCACGGCGGTGTCGCTCAAGAGCTGGTTCGCGGGCGTGAGTGCGATGAGGCCGGCGCTTTCGGTCATGCCGTAGCCGCAGCACACGGGCTTCCCGTAGGCCCTTTGGAAGGCCCATGCCTGCCCGGCGGGGATCGGCGTGCCGCCCGTGAGCATCACGCGCGCCGAGGAGATGTCGGCATCCTCGCGCGGCGTCGCAAGCAGCGTCGCGATCGTCGCCGGCATTGCGGTCAGCAGCGTGGCGCGAAACCGATGAACGAATCGCCAGAACCTGCGCACGAACTCCGTGTTGCGAAAGCCGAGCGGCGTCGGCAGCACGAGCGTGGCGCCGCGCCAGAAATGGCTGCTGCCATGCACGATCGAGCCCGCGACGTGGAACAGCGGATAGCCGTTGATGATGACGTCGTCGGGGCCGGTGCCGAAATAGTGGCCCGCGCTCCAGCTCGTGTGCACCTGGTTGCCGTGCGTGTGCTGGGCGAGCTTGGGCGCGCCGGTGGTGCCGCCGGTGTGGAAATAGGCGGCGATCGTGTCGCGGCCGAGCGCGCGCTGGGGCCCCGGCTCCGTCTTGACGAGCGTCATGGCGAGGTCGCGGGCGCCCGCGCCATCCTGGGGATCGCTGCCGACGTAGAACACGTGCTCGACGCAAGGGGCCTTGGCGAGGATCGCCGGCACTTTGCTCCAGATGTCGAGGTCGCGATCGGGCGCGAAGGCCACC
>SBBV01000307.1 GCA_005240015.1 Candidatus Odyssella thessalonicensis
CATTGGGTGCGCTGGCTGCCGCCGGCGATTAGCCTTGCGCTGGGTGCTGCCGCCTGGGAGATCGCCGGCCGCCACACGAGCGCGGCGTTCCTCTCCACCTTCTCCGCGACGATGGCGCGGCTCTACGCGTTGATTCTCTCCGGCGAGTTCGTGGCCGCGCTCGGGCAATCGCTGGCGCTGTTCGCGACCGGGCTTCTCTGCGCCATCGTCGTGGCCGTCCCGTTCGGCCTCTTGCTCGCGCGCTCGCGGCCGCTGCGCGTGGCGCTCGAGCCCTACATCATGGCGCTCTACGCGACGCCGATGGCGGCGCTGGCGCCGTTCATCCTCTCGATGATGGGTTTCGGTTTCGCTCCCAAGGTCGTTGTCGTCTATCTCTTCGCCGTGTTCCCGATCCTCTACAACACGATCGAGGGCGCCCGCAGCGTGCGCCCCGAGCTGATCGAGGTCGCGCGCGCGTTCCGCTCGAGCGAGTGGCGGCTCTGGCGCGACGTGATGATCCCGTACACCTTGCCCTTCGCGCTCACCGGCATCCGTCAAGGCATCGGCCGCGGCCTCGTCGGCATGGTGGTGGCCGAGTTCTTTCTCTCCGCCTCCGGCATCGGCCGCCTCATCATCGTCGCCGAGCGCGATTTCGACACCGCCGGCGTGCTCGCGGCGATCATCGTGATCTCGATCCTCGGCGCGCTGCTGATGGGCCTGGGGCGCCTCGCCGAGGAGCGCTTCGCCGCGTGGCGGGGGATCGCGCGATGAAAGTGCTGTCGCTAGCCGATCGCGCGACGGTGCGCGCCGCCTTCCCGGGCGGAAACCTCGCGCTCAAGGTCCTGGCGGGCCTCGTCATCGCCGCGCTGTGGCAGATCCTCGTCGGCGCCTGGGCGCCGGCCTATGTGGCGAAGCCGATCGGCATCGTCGCGGCGATCCCCAAGGTCGTCGCCAGCGCAGCGTTCCTGCAGGCCGCGGCGAGCACCGTCGTCGCCGTGCTCTACGGGCTTGCCATCGCGATCGTGATCGGCACCGCGATCGGCCTCATCGTCGGGCGCATCCGCACCGCCGACCGCGCGCTCGGCTTCTACATCAGCGCGCTCTACGCGATGCCGATGGTGGCCGTGCTGCCGCTGGTGACGCTCTGGTTCGGCTACACCAACGGCGCGCGGCTTGCGATCATCGTATTCGCCGCCTTCTTCTCCATCGCGATCAACGTCGCCGACGGCGCGCGCTCGGCGCCGCCCGAGCACATCGAAGTCGCGCGCGCCTACCGCGCGCGCTGGCACCACATCTGGCTCGGCATCGCCCTTCCGGCCTCACTGCCCTAC
The DNA here is from genome assembly GCA_005240015.1 of Candidatus Odyssella thessalonicensis. Lineage (GTDB taxonomy): Bacteria > Pseudomonadota > Alphaproteobacteria > Bin65 > Bin65 > SBBV01. The sequence goes on from SBBV01000307.1 coordinate 1,311, forward strand.
CTCCTCGCCGGCATCCGCCTCGCCGCGGGCCGGGCGCTCATCGCCGCGATCGTCGCCGAGTTCTTCATCTCGCTCGAAGGTCTCGGCTTCTACATCCTCTTCAACTCGCGCACCTTCAACCACGACGCAGCCTTCGTCGCCGTGCTCGTGCTCGCGGCGTTCGGCATCGGCGTCGAGCTCGCTATGAACTGGGTGATCCGCCGCTTCATGCCGTGGTATCGGCGCGAACACCGCGACTGAGGCGCAGCATGAATTCGACGCGAAGCACTGGTCCCTTTGGCGCAAGCGCTTCGGCATCGGAGACGCCATGAGCGGCAGCGGACGGCTTGCCGAGGTGGTCGGCCACTGGCTGGCGCGCATCGAGGTGGCGGGGATCACCGGCGTCGACGCCAAGCGCGTGATTATGGCTGCCGGCGAATGGCCGAACTGGTGCGCGGCCTGGAGCCAGGAGGGCGAGCGGCATTTCGCGATGGGCGATGCAGCGCTCGCGGCCGGGCGCAAGATCACGGCCGGCGAAGCCTACACGCGCGCCGCGCTCTTCTTTCACTTCGCGCAATTCATGTTCTTCGACGATCTCGCCGCCAAGGAGCGTGCCACCGCGCGCAAGCTCGAGGCCTACCGCAAGGCCGCGCCGTATCTGCTGCCGCCGGCACGGCCGGTTTCGATCCCACATGGCGCCGCCGCGCTCAACGCCTATCTCCGCCGGCCGGCCGAGACGCCGGCGCCGGTGGTGGTCATCATCCCCGGCTCGGATTCGACCAAGGAGGAGTTCGCGGCGCTCGAAACGCATTTCCTGCGCCGCGGCCTCGCCACCTTGAGCGTGGACGGCCCCGGCCAGGGCGAAGGGCGCAGCTTCGGCCCGCTCACGCCCGATTGGGCGCCGGTGCTGGCCGCCATCGAGCACGCGCTCGAGGGTCCTGCCGTCAGCGCCGGCCTTGACGGCCGGATCGGCGTGATGGGCATGGCGTTCGGCGGCCATCTCGTGCTGCAGGGGGCGCACGCGATGCGCCGCCTCGGCGCCGCCGTCTGCATGAACGGCTTTTATGATCTCGGCGCGTTCTGGAGCGAGCTGCCCGAGGCCTATCGCGCCAACATGCGCTATGCGCTCGGCGGCGCCGATGCCGCGGAGACGGAAACGCGCGCCCGGCGCTTCAGCCTCGCCAAGGTGCCGCCCCCGGCTTGCCCGGTCCTGGCGCTCCATGGCGGACTCGACAAGATCTTCCTGCCGAGGGACGCCGAGCGGCTGAAATTTTTCGGACGTGCGACCGAGTTCATCGTTTTCCCCGACGGGAATCACGTCTGCAACAACATCGCCTACATCTATCGCCCGCTGATCGCCGACTGGCTGGCGGATAAATTGAAGGCTTCGTAGGGGCGGGTTCCCGACCCGCCCGACGGCCGCCAAGGCCGCGCGGGATCGTTGACCCCGCGGCGGCGAGCGGGCGGGTCGGGGACCCGCCCCTACGAAGGTGAGACGTCTCGCGCCTGCCGCGATCCGCAGTGCAAGGAGCGCACTCATGAGAACATTGCCCGTGTTCGTCCTCCTGCCTTTCCTTGCCACCAACGCCGGCGCGCAGAACGCGCCCAAGGTCGGCGATCCGCCCGAGGCGCGCGACATGAAGCTTGTGGGCGCGCACGAACTCCAGGCGCGTAGCGCCTATCAGCCGATCGTGCACGAGCAGAACGGGCGCTGGATCGCGTTCATCGGCCATCACGGCGGCACGCAATCCGCGCCGAAGCCGGTGAACGCGCTCACCGGCGCCGCCGAGTTCAACGGCACCTCGATCCTCGACGTCACCGATCCGCGCGCGCCCAAGTTTCTCGCGCACATCCCGGGCGAGCAGGGGCTGGGCGAGCAGGGCGGCGCGCAGATGGTGCGCTGGTGCCCCGGCCGCACCTTGCCCAAGGCCGACAAGGGGACGTTCTATCTCTTGCGCACCTTCGGCAATTCGGCGCACGAGGTGTGGGACGTCACCGATCCCGCCAAGCCGGCGCTGCTCACGCGCATCGGCCGGTCAAGGGCACGCACAAGAACTGGTGGGAGTGCGATACCGGCATCGCCTACCTCGTTTCGGGCATCGAGGGTTGGCGCACGCGGCGGATGACGCAGGTCTATGACCTGAGCGACCCCGCGAAGCCGGTGTTCATCCGCAATTTCGGGTTACCGGGCCAGCAGCCCGGCTCGACTGGCGAGGCGCCGACCGAGCTGCATGGGCCCATCTCGACCGGCCCTGCCGGCAACCGCATCTATTTCGGCTACGGCACCAACAAGAACGGAATCCTGCAGATCGTCGACCGCAAGAAGCTGCTCGAGGGTCCCAAGGAGCCGACGCCGGCGAACCTCCTCTATCCCGAGGTGGGCCGCCTCGTGATGCCGCCCACGATTGGCGCGCACACGGTCTTCCCGCTGCTCAAGATGGACGTGGCCGAGTTCGCGCGCGACAAGGTCGGCAAGACCCGCGATTTCGTCGCCATCGTCAACGAGTCGCTGGTCAACGAATGCCAGGAAGCGCGCCAGATGCTGTGGATGGTCGACATCACGAGCGAGACCAAGCCGATCGCGGTCTCGACCTGGACCGTGCCCGAGGCGAGCGGCAACTTCTGCACGCGCGGCGGGCGCTTCGGCACCCACTCTTCGCATGAGAACATGACGCCGATCTACTTGAAGCGCGTGCTCTTTCTGGCGCACTTCAACGCTGGCGTGCGCGCGGTCGACATCCGCGATCCCTTCCACCCGAAGGAGATCGCCTATTTCATCCCGCCGATCACCGCCAAGACCGAGAAGCGCTGCGTCAAGGTCGACAACACCGAGCGCTGCAAGGTCGCGATCCAGACCAACAATGTCGAGGTCGATGACCGCGGCTACATCTACATCGTCGACCGCGCCAACACCGGGCTGCACATCGTCGAGCTTGCAGGCGAGGCGCGGAAGGCCGCAAACTTCCCGCAATGAACGAGGCCAAGCCCGGCGAGCCGAAGCCCGCGCCCGATACCCGCGTCCGCGCCGCGGTCTCGCATTGGGCGCCGCGCTTCGCTTCGAACGGCGTGGCGCTGGCCGATTTCGAGGAGGTCACCGGCGGCCTCGCGCGCTGGGAGGACTGGTGCAGCGCCTGGTGCGCCCGCGCCGCCGTGCACGAGGCGTTGGGGCGCGAAGCGCTGGCGAAAGGACAGGGGCTCAGCGCCGGCGAGCATCTGACGCGCGCCGGCGTCTATTATCACTTCGCGAAATTCGTGTTCGTGAACGATCTCGATCAGATGCGCGCCGCGCACGAGAAGGCCGTTGCGTGCCGCCGTCTCGCGCTGCCGTATCTCCGCCCTCCCGGCGAGCGCGTCGCGATCCCGTACATGGGGAAGCACCTTGCCGGCATCCTGCGCAAGCCCGAGGGCATCGCGCGCCCGCCGATCGTGGTCATGATCATGGGTCTCGACTCGGCGAAAGAGGAAATGGAGACCAACGAAGAGGTCTTCCTGGCACGCGGCCTCGCGACGCTCGCGTTCGACGGGCCCGGCCAGGGCGAAGCCGAATACGACTTCCCGATCCGCGGCGACTACGAGGTCGCGGTGACGGCCGTGGTCAACTGGCTCGAGACTCGCGGCGACATCGACGCCGGGCACATCGGCCTCTGGGGTGTCAGCCTCGGCGGCTACTACGCGCCGCGTGCGGCCGCGTTCGAGCCGCGCATCAAGGCCTGCATTGCGCTGTCGGGGCCTTACGATTGGGCCGAGGCGTGGGATGGATTGCCGGGCCTGACGCGCGAGGCCTTTCGCGCGCGCAGCCATCTCCGGACGGCCGAGGAGGCGAAGCGCCACGCGGCGACGCTCTCGCTGAAAGGCGTGGCATGGCGCATCGCGTGCCCGCTCTTCATCGTCGCCGGCAAGCTCGACCGCATCGTACCGTGGGAGCACGCCCAACGCCTGGCCAAGGAAGCCGCGGGGCCGGTCGAATTTCTGCTGGTCGAAGACGGCAACCACGTCGTCAACAACCGCATCTACCGCTACCGCCCGCAAAGCGCGGATTGGATGGCCGAGAAACTGGGCGCGCGGTTGACATGACCGCGCCGCTGTGGCGCGATCCCGCAAAATGAGCGCTGAGGGACCGGGAGCGACCATGGCCAAGAAGAGGCAGGCCGAACCGAAGCTGGTTCGGGCCGATGACATCGATCCCGGCCACAACTGGTCGCGTCCGCTGATGGCGCTCGGCCAGATGGCGGTGGATTTCGAGGAGCGCGTCGATTTCCGCCGCTTGCACAATTATCGCCTCGCGCGCACGCGCGCGGCGCTGGCGAAGTCGGGGCTCGGCGCGATCCTCACCTTCGACCAGCACAACATCCGCTACATCTCCTCGACCGTGATCGGCGAGTGGGCGCGCGACAAGCTCACGCGCTACTGCCTCTTGACCGGCAACGGCGATCCCTATGTGTGGGATTTCGGCTCGGCGGCGAAGCACCACCGGCTCTACGCGCCCTGGCTGCACCACGATCACTGCCGCGCCGGCCTCCTCGGCCTGCGCGGCGCGATCCATCCGGATGTCGGCCTCTTCAAGCGCGCGGCGCAAGAGATCAAGTCGCTGCTCGAGGCCGAGGGTGTCGGCGACATGCCGCTCGGCGTCGACCTCGTCGAGCTGCCGATGCTGTTCGAGCTGCAGAAGCTCGGCATCGAGGTGCGCGACGGGCAGCAGATGATGCTCGACGCCCGCGAGATCAAAAGCCGCGACGAGCTGATGCTGCTCAACATGTCGGCGGCGATGGTCGACGGCACCTATCAGCAGATCGCGGCTGCCTTGAAGCCCGGCGTGCGCGAGAGCCAGATCGTGGCGCTCGCCAATCACGACCTCTATTCCAAAGGCTCGGACTGCGTCGAGGCGATCAACGCGATCTCGGGCGAGCGCTGCTCGCCGCATCCGCACAATTTCACCGACCGGCTGATCCGCCCCGGCGACCAGGCCTTCTTCGACATCATCCAGTCCTATATGGGCTACCGCACCTGCTACTACCGCACCTTCAATGTGGGCCGCGCCACCGACGCGCAGAAGGACGCCTACAAACGGGCGCGCGAGTGGATCGACAAGGCGATCGACATGATCAAGCCGGGCGTGCGCTCGGACCAGGTCGCCGCGTGCTGGCCCACGGCCGACACGATCGGCTTCGCGGACGAGATGGAGGCGTTCGGGCTCGAATTCGGGCACGGCCTTGGCCTGGGCCTGCACGAGCGCCCGATCATCAGCCGCCTGAACTCGTTCGACGACCCGATGGAGATCAAGGCCGGCATGGTGTGCGCGCTCGAGACCTATTGCCCGGCGAAGGACGGCGTCTCGGCCGCGCGCATCGAGGAGGAGATCGTCGTCACCGACACCGGCTGCAAGGTGATCACGCTCTACCCGGCCGAGACCCTGCCGATCGCAAACCCCTATTGATGCGGAGCCGACCATGGACGCCGTGAATCTCGCCAAACACACGCTCGGGTGGATCGGCACCGGCCGCATGGGCTTCCCGATGGCGGCGAAGCTCGCGCAGCAGGGCGGCCGCGTCGCCGCCTACAACCGGACCCGCGCCAAGGCGGAGCCGCTCGGCCAATACGGCGTCAGCATCGTGTCGAGGCCGGGCGATCTCGCCGACCGCGACATCGTCTTCACGATGGTCTCGACCGGCGCCGACCTGCTCGAAGTGACGACCGGCAAGGACGGCGTGCTCTCGCGCGCCGACCGCGCGCCCAAGATCGTCATCGACGCATCGACCGTGTCGGAAGAAGCCTCGGCCGAGCTGCGGCGCGAGGCGAAGAAACGCGGCACCGATCTGCTGGCGGCACCGGTCAGCGGCAACGCCAAGGTGATCAAGGCCGGCAAGCTTTCCTTCGTCGTCTCGGGGCCCAAGGCGGCGTTCGAGACCGCGCGGCCCTACCTCGAAGCGCTGGCGGTGGGTGTGAGCTACGTCGGCGAGGGCGAGCTCGCGCGCATCGTCAAGATCTGCCACAACATGTTCTTGGGCATCGTCGCGCAGAGCATGGCCGAGATCACGATCCTCGCGCAGAAGGCCGGCGTGCCGCGCCATGCGTTCCTCGATTTCTTGAACAAGAGCGTGATGGGCTCGACCTTCACGCGCTACAAGACGCCGGCCTACGTCAATCTCGATTTCACGACCACGTTCACGCCGAAGCTGTTGAGGAAGGACCTCGACCTCGGCCTCGCCGCGGGGCGCGCGCTCGACGTGCCGCTGCCGGTGACCACCGCGACGCGCGAGGTGCTGCAGGCGCATATCGGGCGCGCCATGCTGATCGGCGGCGACTATGTCGAGAAAGATTTCGCGACCCTGCTCGAGCATCAGGCGCTGCTCTCGGGTGTCAAGCTCGTGCCCGAGAACGTCGCGGTGTCGGACGGGCTCACGCCCGAGGCCAAGAGCAAGGCCGCCTGAGGCGGACGCGGGGAGTTAAGGACAAGATGTACACGGCCACCGTCAACATCGTGCTGCCGACGACGATCACCGGCTCTTTGCCGCGCCCCGCCTGGTACACGCAGAATCTCGGCACGCGCAGCTTCCGCGACGCGATGGTCGATGCGGTGTTCCGCGAGCAGTACCTCGACACGCTCGCGACCTTGATCAAGGACCAGGAAGTCGCCGGCCTCGACATCCTGACCGACGGCGATGCGCGCTTCGACCGCGACGTCGGCGGCCACAACTGGTTCTCCTATCCGCCGCTGCGCATGAGCGGCTTTTCCGGCAGCACGCCCTACAAGGTGCAGGGCGGGCGCGCC
>SBBV01000485.1 GCA_005240015.1 Candidatus Odyssella thessalonicensis
CGCCCGCATCGCGCGCCTCACGACTTCGGCAGCGCCTTTTGCGGCGCGCCCTTCTTCTTGAACATGCCGAGCATGCGCTGCGTGACGATGAAGCCGCCGAAGATGTTGACCGCGGCGAGCGCGATCGCGACGAAGCCCATCACCTTGGCGAACGAGAACTGGCCCGGGCCGGCCGCCAAGAGGGCGCCCACCACGATCACCGACGAGATCGCGTTGGTGACCGACATCAGCGGCGAGTGCAGGGCCGGCGTCACCTTCCACACCACGTAGTAGCCGACGAAGCAGGCGAGCGCGAACACGGTGAGCGAGAGCACGAGCGGATCGAGGCCCGCCACCTGCTGCGTCTGCACGGCCGCGGTCTTGGCGGCGCCGGCGAGCTGCTCGGCCTTCTGCATCAGCTCCCTCGCGCGCTGCGCGAGCTCCTCGGCGAGGCGGGTCAGTTCTTGCGGGTTCATCGGAGGCCTCTAGGAAGCGGATGAGCGGCGCGCGGGAACGATGGTCGGCTCGTCGCCGGCGAGCTGGGCGAGCGCCGGATGCACGATCTTGCCGTCCCGCGCGAGCAGGGTGCCCTTGACGATCTCGTCGTCCCAGTTGGGCTTCAAGGACTTCGTCTCCTTGTCGACCAGCGGCTGGAGGAAGTTCAAGAGATTGCGCGCGTAGAGCGCCGAGGCGTCGACGGCGATGCGGCTCGGGAGATCCGTGAAGCCGAGGATCGACACGTTGGCGTGCTTCACGATCTCGTCCGCCTTGGTGAGCTCGCAATTGCCGCCGGCCTCGGCGGCGAGATCGACGATGACCGAGCCGGGCTTCATGCTTTCGACCATCGCGCGCGTGATCAGCTTCGGCGCCGGCCGGCCCGGCACGAGCGCGGTCGTGATCACGATGTCTTGCGTCTTGATGTGCTGCGAGACGAGCGCCGCCTGCTTCGCCTGCTCCTCGAGGGTGAGCGCGCGTGCATAGCCGCCGGCCGCCTCGCCCTCGGGCAGGTCGATGAACACGAACTTGGCGCCGAGCGATTCCACCTGCTCGCCGGCGGCCTTGCGCACATCGGTGGCGGAAACCACGGCGCCCAACCGGCGCGCGGTCGCGATCGCCTGGAGGCCGGCGACGCCGGCGCCGAGCACGAAGCAGCGCGCCGCCTGCACGGTGCCGGCCGCGGTCATGAACATCGGGAACGAGCGCGTGTAGTGCGCGGCGGCCTCGATCACCGCGCGGTAGCCGGCGAGGTTGGCCTGCGAGGAGAGCACGTCCATCGACTGCGCGCGCGTGATGCGCGGGATAAACTCCATGCCGAAGACGGTAAGGCCGGCGGCGGCGGCGGTCTTGAGCGTCTCGGGGTCGGCATGCGGCGCCATGATGCAGCACAGCATGGCGCCGGGCTTGATCCTGGCGATCTCCTCCGCGGAGGGGCGCTGCACCTTCAGGACCGCGTCGGCCGCGCCGAGCGCCGCGCCGATATCGGCGGTAATCGTGGCCCCGGCCGCCTCCAGAGCCGCGTCGAGAGTCGAGGCGCCGGCGCCGGCCTCGATCGTGACACTCGCGCCCATTCCCACGAGCTTCTTCACCGTCTCGGGGGAGACGGCGACGCGTGCCTCGCGGGCGCGTCTCTCCTTGGGCACGGCGATCTTCATAGGCAGCCCCCTGATCCCCGGCGTCTTCTGGTCGGCGCATGAGGCGGCCGCGCCGCTGCGTGGGATGCGCCTATATGCCCAAGCCCGCCGCACCGCGGCAAGCCCGATCGCTGCGGCGCGACATGACGCGCAGTGCGGCTACGGTTACGTGAAACGGCGGAACCCCCGGCCGTCGCCGGCCGTTTTCGAGGCAGTCCGGGGAAGCATGCCCATAAGCAAGGAGCTCGACATGAGAACAACTCTGATGTTGGGCGCGGCCGCCGTTGCACTTGCGATCGCCGCGCCGACCTATGCCGGCCCGGCCGATAATCCCGCGGCGGACGGCATCATTCTCGTTCAGGACCGCACCGCGCCAGGCACGCCGGGCACGAGCCCGGGCCAGCGCAGCGCGGATCAGGCCGCCCAGGAGCGCAAGCAGCGCCTCTCCGGCGCGCAGGAAGCGCAAAAGATGGCGGTCAGCGCCGACGCCGTCATAGGCACCGAGGTGCGCAACACCAACGATCAGAAGATCGGCTCGGTGAAGGACCTCGTGATGAAGGACGGCAAGATCACGCATATCATCATCGGCCGTGGCGGCGTGCTCGGCATGGGCACGGACTACCACCAGGTCGAATGGGAGAAGGTGAAGATCACGAGCGACATGGAGACCGTGGTCCTCGACATGGGCGAGGAGCAGGTGAAGGCGCTGCCCAAGATGGCCTTCGAGAAAGGCAAGTGGGGCCCGGCGCCGGTGGCCGAGAAGAAGGAGACGCCGCCCGCCCGTACGGCGCCCGGCGCACCTCCGGGTCGCACCACGCCGCCCGCGGGCGAAGCGCCCAAGAAGGACGAGCCGGCCAAGAAGAACGACGCGCCGGCGCCGAAGAACCAGTAAGGGCGGCCGTCAGGATCTGAAAGCAAGCGCGCCCCGGAGCCGGCAGGCTTCGGGGCGCTCCCGTTTGCGCGGGCCTCCGGCTCCGCACAGGATATTTTTCGTGTGGTCCCGACGGCGGTGCTCGCCGGCAGCGGGCCGCAGTGCTATTTCTTTCCCGTCATCCTGAGCGAAAAGTCCGGGACCGCGCGGCTCCAGCCGCGCCCTTTTCTGCTGCCGCGAGAGGGGCGCGCCTGGAGGCGCGCGGTCCCAAGCCCTCCCTCACGATGACATCTTGGAGGACTCCGCATGCTCGACCGCCTGGAACGGATCGTGGCGACGGCGCCCGGCTATGCAGAGCTGCGCCTGCACCGCAACATCTCGCGGCGCCTGTTCATGCGTCGCGGCACGCTGATCGAGAATGCGAGCGCCACGCTCGCCGGCGGCTCGGCGCGCTGCCACGCGCTCGGCACGTTCGGCTTCACCTCGCTGCCCGCGGAGGACGACGCGGCGCTCGAGCGCGTACTGCGCGATGCCCGCGCCAATGCCGACCAGCTCGGCCGGCGCGCCGCCTATTCCGACCAGCCGCTGCCCGCGACGCCGAGGGGCGAGGGCGTCTGGGACTATCGCACCAAGCGGCCGAAGCTCGGCGCCGCCGCGCGCGTCGATCTCCTGAAGCGCCTCGATGCCTATATCGGCGCGCATTGCCCGAACCTGCTCAATGTCGATCTCACGCTGCAGGAGCTCGCGATCGAAAAGGCGCTCGCCACCTCGGAGGGCGCGCGCACCCAGTGCGTGAGCCCGCGCACGGTGCTCTACGTCCAGATGTCGATGCAGGGCGGCGACGGCCCGGTACAGCTCTACCAGGTGTTCGGCGGCTTCGGCGAATTCGAGGATCAGGCCGAGGCGCTGGCGGCGCTCGCGCCGGCGATCGACCGGCTTTACGCGGATCTCCGGCGCAAGGCCGAGGGTGTCCATCCCGACGCCGGATTCCACGACGTCGTGCTCGATTCGGATCTCGCCGGCATCCTCGCGCACGAAGCGATCGGCCACACCTGCGAGGCCGATCTCGTGCTCGCCGGCTCGATCGCCGGCGGCCGCATCGGCGAGCAGGTCGCGTCGGAGAAGATCACGCTGATGGACCAGGGCGGGCGCGGCTTCGACGGCGGCAGCACGATCGCGATCCACGTCGACGATGAAGGGACGCCCTGCCGCGACATCGCCATCATCGAGAAGGGTGTCCTGAGGGGCTTCCTCAACAACAAGGCGACGGCGCAGGAGCTCGAGGCCGAGCCCACCGGCAATGCGCGCGCCTTCACCTTCGCCGACGAGCCCATCGTGCGCATGCGCAGCACCTGCATCATGCCCGGCACCGACAAGCTCCAAGACATGATCGGCGCGGTCGAGCGTGGCTACTACCTGAAGCGCTCGTCGAACGGCCAGGCCGATCTCACCAGCGAGTTCATGTTCGGCGTCGTGTGCGGCTGCGAGATCGTGAACGGCAAGTTGGGGCGCGCGATCCGCGACACGACGATCTCGGGCGTGGCCTTCGACGTGCTCAAGGCCGTGACCCATGTCGGCGACACGATGACCTGGTCGGGCGGCGGCTTCTGCGGAAAGAAGACGCTGATCCCGGTCGGCATGGGCGGGCCGGCGATCAAGACGAAGCTGAATATCGGAGGCCGATGATGGCGGCGGCGTCGCCCGAATCCGATCTCGCCTGCGCGGCCGGCGCCGATGCGGCGCAGGCGGCGCTCGCGCGCAACGAGATGGTCGAAGTCGAGTTCGATACGCGCCGGCTCCAGCTGCTGCGCACGACCGAGGACGAGACGACCTCGCTCGCCGTGTTCAAGGGCGGCCGCAAGGGCACCGCGGCGATCACCGGCCTTGCGCCCGAGTCCGTGCGCGCGGCGATCGACGCGGCGCTCGCCGCCGCCGCCGCGGCGCCGCCCGATCCCGCCAACCAAATCGCCGAGGCCGCGCCGGCCCCGCCGCGCGTGCACGGCCCCGTCGCCGCCGACCGCGACCACCTCGTCGACCGCGCGCACGAGCACATCGCGGCGATGGCGCGCGACTTCCCCGCCGTCGTGAGCCGCAATGCCTATCACCGCTTCACGCGCACGCGGCGGAGCTTCGCCAGCTCGGCCGGGCTCGCGCAGCAGGAGACGCGCGGGCGCTATTCGTTCTGGACCATGTTCGCGGGCCGGCGCGACGGCCGCTCGACCTCGCTCAACTATTCCGGCGCCAGCGCCTACAAGCCGTTCCCGCAGCTCATCGAGGTGGGCTCGCTGCACCGCCTCTACGGCGAGGCCTCGCGCTCGTTCGACATGCGGCCGGCGCCGGGGAAGTTCGTGGGCGACGTGATCATCACGCCCGACGCGCTCGAAGGGATGCTGCTCTGGCCACTCGCGCGCGTGCTCGGCGGCTACAGCCTGATGTCGGGGACGAGCCCCTACAAGGAGAAGCGCGGCCAGGCGATCGCGAGCCCGCTGTTCAGTCTGCTCAACCGGCCCACCGCGGCGAGCTTTCCCGAGGGGCAGGATTTCGACGGCTACGGCGTGCCGACGCACGATCTCGACGTGATTCGTGACGGCGTGCTCGAGGATTTCCTCGTCGATTTCTACATCGCGAAGAAGCTCGGCCTTAAGCAGACGGCGGGCGCCACCGGCTTCGTCATCCCGCCGGGCGCGAAATCCGAAGCCGACATCGTCGCCGAGACCACGCGCGGGATTCTGCTGACGCGCTTCTCGGGCGGCTCCCCCGCCGACAATCTCGATTTCAGCGGCATCGCCAAGAACGCGTTCTACGTCGAGGACGGCAAGCTGCGCTATCCGCTCGCCGAGACGATGATCTCGGGCAATCTGCGCGAGCTGCTGCTCGCGATCCGCGCGATTTCGAAGGAAACGATCGATTTCGGCAGCACGCGCCTCCCCACCATCGCCGCCGGAGGCGTCACGATCCACGGGCGGTAGTCCCCCTCGCCCCAGGGAGAAGGGGCCTACGCCCGCGTCACATGCGCCGCCACGCACAGCCATTTGCCGTCGGCCTGGCGCATCCAGATGTCGGTGTAGCGGCCGGCGGCGGGCTGGCCGTCGGGCTTGGCGTAGACCGTGCGCGCATGGATGAGCGCGGTGTCGCCGAGGATGCGGATCTTCACGTCCTCGCAGCGCAGCCCCGTGATCGCGATCGGCTTCGCGATCTGGGCGAGGAACCCGGCGCGGTCGACGAGCGAGCCGTCGGGATTGCTGTTGAGGAAGTCCTTCGTGAGATGCCGGTCGAACCAGCCGACGTCCGACATTGCCACCGCGCGCACATAACCTTCGTTGAGCTCGCGCAACAATGCGAGATCCCCGGACGCGAGATCGGCCGAACCCGGCGTCCGTTCCGTCGCCTGCATCGCCATGGCGTCCTCCGCTGATGGGTCGATTCCACTCGAGGCTAGTCCGGTTCGCCGCACCTGGCAAAGCGCCGTTGTTGCGGCCGGCGCCGAATTGTCGCTGCCGAGGTGATCTTCGTCACATCGTGCGCCCTCGCGCGTCGCTATTACGACGATCAGGAAACGCCCGTCGGGAAGCGGGGCGAGAACCCCGCTCGGAACGGCTGGAAACGACGAGGACGAAACGATGGGATTCTACGATCGCCACGTGCTGCCGCGCCTGCTCGACCTGGCCTGCGGCAGCCGCGCCACGGCCCGCCAGCGTGCGCGCGTCGTGCCCTACGCCAAGGGCCGCGTGCTCGAGATCGGCGCCGGCACCGGCCGCAATTTCCATTTCTACGATCCCACCAAGGTCGAGCGCCTGATCGCGCTCGATCCGGCCGAGGACATGCTGGCGCTGGCGCGGAAGCGCGCGAGGGCGCTGCCGTTCCC
>SBBV01000533.1 GCA_005240015.1 Candidatus Odyssella thessalonicensis
AGCGCATGATGTCGTCGTGGACCTGCGGTCCCCTTCATAAGGTCGAGTGGCTCACTTCAATTCGTTCGCAACGGCACTCAATCAGTCACAGGATGCGAAGAGATGACTACAGAGAACGAATTACTGCGCGATCTCACGATCCAGGAAGTGGATGCCGTTGCAGGCACCGGCACGATCACGAGGATCTATCGGCCAAGCAACGCCTGGGAAGATTGGATGGCCCGATATTTCGGCATTGGCCTCGTGGAGCCCGGTGCTAGCTACGGCGGGGGAAGCATGGTCATCGTGCGCCCAGCGTGAGGATGTTGAGCGAATGGCGGCTGACCGCATCAGTGAATCGAGACCGACCATGAACGTGGAAAATGCAACCGAAATTCGCGCATTGACTGCCGAGGAGATCGAATCCGTCGCGGCGGGCGCCGATCCCCGGGAAGCCCTTCTGCAGCGGATTCTCTTGAGCCTGCAGACAATGATGTCGAAGCCGCATCGCAGACCGCGGCCGCTTTGCGCGCTTGATGCGCAAATGCGGCGCGCTTCAAAGGCGGCGTGGCTGAGCGGCAACCGAGCTCGGCCTCGTCGCAGTCTGTCTCGGCGTGTGGTTCTTGATCGCCGTCGAGTCGGTTGAATCGAAACGGCCCGAACACTGCAGCCAATCTTCTTGCCCGAGCGCCATTATTCTCGGCAAGGCCTCCAACCAGTTCTGACAAGGCGTTCCGGTTCGCCGGTCATGGCCCGGCGACCGGTCGAGCCGCCTCGCGCGCCCATGACGAAAGCGCGGGGACGACAAGGTATTTCCGAGTCTCTCTGCCTCCCGCAGCGAGCCCCCAACCCGCGCCAGACCCGCGTTTCGCCGTTTTCCGAATCGGGTCAGGCCAGCCAACTCACCTTGCCGGTCGCAAGATCGTGCATCGCCGCTACCACTATCGGCCCTACGGCTATTACTACCGGCCCTACTACCATCACCGGCACCACCACCATCGGCCGCGCGTCCGATTCCATCTCGGCATCGGGTACTAGGCTAGCAGTCCGAGAGATTAGTGGTCGCCGTCGCGTCTCGCGGTGAGCCGCCACCGAAGGCGCACCGGGAAACGAGATCAGCGCATCCTACAAGGAGGGACAGCGCCATACCGCGCTAGGTCGGCTGCGCGGATCGACTTCGGGCGTCGCTGCGCCTCATCCCTCATCCAACCTTCCCCGCGAGCGGGAGAAGGCCTTCTTAACTTGGCGACGACAGCGGCTTCGTCGCTAACGCGGGCATCTCGCGCACCGGTTTGGTGGCGCGCTTGCCGAGCTCGATCACGCGCTCGCCGGTGACCGGCTCGTTTTCGGGCAGCGGTGACGCGCCTTTCTCTTGGCCGAGCTTGGCGACGCTCTTGAGCGCCGCGAGCTTGGCGGCGCCGTCGAGGGCCTTGGCGTCGCCGCCGTAGTAGTCGAACCAGGGCAGGCCGGCCTTCGCGTAGTCGGCGGCGCTCGGCGGCAGCGTGGGCGGGCGCTCGCCGGCGATGGCGAGCCAGGCGAGCGAATTCGCGATGGTGACGAAGCAGCGGCTCGCGTGGCGCAGGTCCCAGGCGTCGAGGCCGTAGTCGTCGTCGTAGATCTCCTGCTTCATGCGGCCGCCCGGCGCGAGGCTCATGTCCATCGCGGCCGGCGCCATCGGCTCCGTCGACGCGGAATAGCGCGGCGCACCGCTGAACATCCCCAGGGGGCGCCGCCGCGCCGCCTCGCGCTGGCGCAGGATCTCCCGCCAGCGCTCGGCCTTCATCGGGTAGACGACGAGCTGCACGCCGCCGTGCTCGCCGGCGCCGGTGAGCTGCTCCTCGGCCGAGTAGCCCTCGCCGAGCGGCATCGCGACGAACTGGCGGATGAAGCCCTTGGCGACGCAATAGCCGTCGAGCCAGGGCTGCTTCGGCAGCACGACGTAGTCCTGCGGGTCGCGATTGAGATGATTGGCCCACGCCTCGCCGGTGACGGCGTTGATCTTGCCGGCCGCGATCTTGACCGCGAACGGGTAGCCGTCCTCCGCGCCCCAGCCGCCGTGGCCGAAATTGAGCCACATCGCCTCGGCTTGGTGCATCGGCATGATGACGCCGCCGCGCTCCGACCAGCGCGCCGGCACGCGCGGCGCGAAATCGTCGAGATGGCGCAGCGGGAAGCTGCCGAGGCCGGGCGGCAGGGGATAGGCCTTGCCGTCGTCGGGGATGCGCAGCGTGCGCTGGAACTCGATCGTGCAGGTGGCGTCCGCGTGCACCTCGGGGAAGCGGAAGTGGAGCTTGTCGCCTTCGAGCGTGATCATCGTTGTCCTCTACGCCTGTGATTCGGATCGGCAAAGAAAGGGAACAGGGAGCCGGGGAGCCGGGGAGAAGGAAGATTCACCACCAAGGCACCAAGACACCAAGGAGTAAGAATTGCGCGCCAAAGGCGCGCGAAAGAATCTTGGTGCCTGCGTGCCTTGGTGCCCTGGTAGTAAGCCTTCCTTGCTTCTCCCCGGCTCCCTGTAAATCTTCCTTCGTTGCGGCCGGCACGTGCCTTCCCTTTCACCAGTTGCCGTCGCGCACCTCGCGCACGAGCCGCAGCACTGCCTTGTCCGGCGCCGCCTTGAGCGCGCGGATCAAGTCGGCGAAGAGGCGCGGGCGCTTCTTGATGATCTCCTGGAGATCGCTCGAGACCTTGCCCGCGAGCGCCAGCAGCATGTCGGGGTCTTCGCCCAGCTCTGCCGCCAGCTTCACCGTGGTCGCCTCCGAGGGCGGCGCCACCTCGCCGCGCTCGACCTTGGAGAGATAGGCCGGCTCGACGTCGATGCGCGCCGCCACCTGGCGGACCGAGAAGCGCGGATCGGCCGCGCGCAAGCGCTCGCGGCAGGTCCGCACGTACTCGCCGAAGTGCGTCATGTGTCGTATATAGTACACAGGCGGGCCGGCGTCAAACCCCTTTTTCCGCGAACGGGCCGCCCGAGAAGTTGCACCGGAGTTGTCGTTCCCGCGAAAGCGGGAACCCATGCAGCGTCACCGCCGTGCACCCTTTCCCCTAGCTCGCACGGCGTCCGGCATGGGTCCCCGCTTTCGCGGGGACGACAGCTCGGGGGCGCCTTTTCGGCCGAATCAGCCGCCCCCTGTGAACTGGATCACAGCTTTCGGGTGAGCGCTGTCACTGCGCGCTCAGGTTGCTGCCGCTAGGTTCCGCCCCGTGATCGGCAAAGCGCGTGGGGCGCCGGCGCCGCAACCCTCTCTCAAGGCCTGCAACCATGTTCACCGGGAAACTCAAGAGAACGGCCGCGGCGATGAAAGCCGCGTTGGCGGGGGCGCTCGCCCTCGTGCTCTTTTCGGCCGGCGCCGAGGCGCGCCCCGCGGTCGGCGACGACCAGGGCAGGGTCGAGATCGTGATCAGCAAGTCCGAGCAGCGGATGATGGTCTATGTCGGCGGCGAGCAGGTCTACGTCTTCCGCGTCTCGACCGGCCGCGCCGGCTATGTGACGCCGTCGGGCACCTTCCGCCCCTCGAGCATGCACAAGATGGCGATCTCGGTGAAATACGGCAACACGCCGATGCCGCACTCGATCTTCTTCACCCGCGTCGGCCACGCGATCCATGCCACCACCGCGGTGCGCCAGCTGGGCCGCCCGGCCTCGCATGGCTGCATCCGCCTCTCGCCGCAGAATGCCAAGATGCTCTACGAGCTCGTCCAGCGCATGGGCATGAAGAACACGCGCATCAAGATCGTGTAGAGGGCCGCACGGACGTCCACGGACGAACACGGACGGGCACGGACCTGCCGCACCGGGCCCGTGCCTTGGTCCGCGAAGGGCCGTGTTTGTCCGTGATTCCTCCGCGCGCGGGAACGGGCGCGGCGCGGCATCGTTCTCCGGGCAAACCGCAGCAACGGAGGCCCGCTATGGCATTCGAGCTCAGAAGCCCCGCCTTCGAGCCCGGTGGGCGCATTCCGCCGCGCTACGCGCGCGACGGCGAAAACCTCTCGCCGCCGCTCGAATGGCACGATGCGCCGGCCGAGACGAAGAGCTTCGCGCTGATCGTCGAGGATCCCGATGCGCCCGCCGGCACGTTCCGCCACTGGGGCCTCTACAACATCATGGGCGAGCGCAAGCTCTTGCCCGAGGGAATCGGCCGCGGCGTCAAGACCGAGGACCTCGGCATGGGCATCAACGATTTCGGCAACATGCGCTACGACGGCCCGCAGCCACCGCGCGGCGGCGGCACGCACCATTATCATTTCCGCCTCGCGGCGCTCGACGTCGAGAGCCTCTCGCAAAAGCCGCAGATGCGCGTCGAAGAGATCTGGCGCGCGGCGAAGGGTCATGTCCTCGCCGAGGCGGAGCTGGTGGCGACGTACGAGCGGTAGATCGGGACCGCGCGGCTCCGGCCGCTTCACACGTTACGTCCGCGCGGATGAATCCGGACTTTGGCTCGCCGGTATCACACCGTCCGCCCGCCGATCTCCACCGCCACCTTCTCGCGGATGCGCTCGATGGCGCGGAAGCTGTCGACGAGGCGGCTTCGCTCCATGCGCGACATGGAGCGCACCGGCACGTGGTTGCTGACGCGGCGGCCGGCCTTGAAGTCGGCGAGCTGCTGGCGGAGCAGAAGGCGCGTCACGTGCCGGAACGCGCCGTGCAGCTCGTCCTGCTCGTCGCGATTGAGCACGCCCTGCGCGGCGAGGCCGTCGATGCGCGCGAGCGTGCCGGTGGCGGGAACGCGGTGGAGGAGGGCGAGGATGCGCACGGCATCGACGAGGGGCAAGGTGCCCCTATGCTTCAGATTGATCTCGCCGCGGCGCGCGCTGTCGGTGCGGATGCGGCCGAACCAGCCGAGGCCGGTGAAATAGTCCTTCTGCAGGTCCTCGATGTCGCGCAGGAAGTTCCTGTTCTCGGCGATGAGCGGCGTCACGTAGTCGCGCAGCTCCTTGGCGTACGCGGCTTCGCCCCAGGCCGGCACGAAATCGAAGAAGATATCGGCGAAGCGCGCGCTGTGCCCGAGGCGCTGGCGGAACCAGATCTTCATCTGCTCGCGCCACTGGCTGCGCGTCTTCCGCCAGAGCGGGTTCGTCGCCATCACGAAGCCGGGGCAGAACGGAATCCCGACCGCGTCGAGCGCCTTGGTCATGCGCTCGGCGAATTCGACGAACCAGGCGTCGACGCTGCCATGCGCCTCGTCCGGGTAGTCGTCGAGGATGAAGCCGTTGTCCTGGTCGGGGTAGAGATAGTTCTCGCCGCGCCCGCCCGAGCCCATCACCATGATGCAGAAGCGCACCGGCGGGCCGCCCCAGCCGCCTTCGCGCATGTCGGCCTGGAGCAGCACCGCGATGCGCGCATAGATGTCACGGTTCACGTCGGTCAAGAGCGCCTGGATCTCGGGCGCCGGCAGGAACTCGTCGAAGAGGGCGTCGGCGAGCGCCACCTGCGCCTGCTTCACCGCCTTGAGGCCCTCGAACGTCTCCTCGTGCGTGAGCTGGTCGACGAGGTCGACCATGCCGGCAATGGCGGCGACGTAGGAGCGGTGAAGGTCGAGCACGCCGAGCACGCGGCCGTCGGCGCCCACCATCGGCATGTGGCGCAGGCGCCGGCGGCGCATGCGCGCGATGGCGTGGAACACGTAGTCGTCG
>SBBV01000506.1 GCA_005240015.1 Candidatus Odyssella thessalonicensis
GCCGCGGTCTACAGCAGCGCGGGCGTGCTCTTCCATCTCCCGCGCCGCTTCGATCCGACAAAGCCGTTCCACATCGTCCTGTTCCTGCACGGCCACGGCGCCCACGACCGAGAAGCAGCCGTTGATGCCCCAGGCCCAGATGAAGAACCGGTCCTTGCCGAGCTTCGAGAGCATCGCCATGCCGGTCGCGAACGGGAAGCCCATCAGGAAGGCCGGGACCGCCACCAAGGCCAGGCACGCGACGATCCTGAGGATGTAGGGCCAGGAGCCGATCGCCTGCAGGATCGGATCGAAGAAGAGAGCGCCTGCCGCCAGGAGCGCCGCGATCGCGATGAAGATCTTCGGCATCAGCGTGCGGCACTCGGCGAGGAAGCGCGTCGTGAACAGCGAGCCGAGCCCGGTGAAGAACAGCATGCCGGTGATCAGCACCGAGGCCGAGATCGCCGGGTTGCCGAGCGCCACGGTGAACTTCGAGATGAGGCCCACCTCGACGATGATGTAGCCGGTGCCGAGGCAGAAGTAATAGGTGAAGATCCCGAGCTTGCCCGGCACGCGCGAGAAGATCGTCTTCCAGCCCCAGATCACCGGGAACAGCATCAGCGAGAGGCCGAACAGGAACGCGAGAAGCAGCGTCGCCCAGAGCAGCAGATAGCCCCACTCGTCCGACACCGAATCGAGCTGGTCCAGGAACTTGGGGATGTCGAGCGCCTTGATGTAGCCGGCGAAGTAAGGCCGCTCGTTGGTGAGCGGGCGCGTGTCGAACACGTATTTCTCGCGCACCAGCCCGAACTCGCCCTTCAAATACCGGGCGATCATGAGCTTGTAGATGTTCGCCCAGGAGAGCTTCGGGCGCTTCTTGCCGTCCTTCCCGGACTCTTCGTCCTCGCCGTCGCCCTTCGGCTCCTCGGCCTGCTGCGGCGGCGCGCCGCCGGGCTTCACCTCCCCCGGCTTGGCTTCGCCCGGCTTGGCGTCGCCCGGTGCCGCGGGCTTCGCGTCCTTCTTGGGGCGCGCCTCGGGCGGATCGAAATGCGTGGCGCGATAGCCGGCATAAATCGCGTCCTCTTCCGAGAAATCGACCGCCATGCCCGGCTTGTGCAGCACCTCGAACGACATGTCCTCGGTGTGCTTGGCGAGCTTCTCGATCTCGGCCGGCGTGAAGCCGTCCTTCTTGTAGAGGACGGTCGCGGTGGAGAGGTAGGTGTGGATGATGAAGAACTTGTTCGCGATGTCCTTGCCCGGCTCGCGGTCGCGCGCGGCGGCGATGACGGTGGCGAGGAACTTCGGCACCGCCTTCGGCAGGTCTTCCTTGTTCCAGAGCGTGATCGAGAGGATGCCGGACGGCGCGAGCGCGTTCATGTAGTCGACGAGCGTCTCGCGCGTGTAGTTGTACTTCTCGACGATCGCGAAGCCGCCCGGCGAGGAAAGGCCGGTCGAATCGGCGAGCGAAAGATCGATGACGTCGTACTTGTCGCGCTGATTGCGGATGTAGAGCCGCCCATCGTAGTTGATGATGGTGATGCGCGGATCGTTGAGCGGACTGCCGGTAAGGGCGGTGATCGCGGACGTGTCGCGCAGCGTCCGGAGGATCGCGGGGTTGCCCTCGGCAACCGTGATCTTCTTCGCCCCGATGTTGCGCGCCACCTCGGCGGAGATGCCGCCGCCCAGCTGCACGACGAAGACCTCCGGCTGCTTCTTCAGCACGTAGGGCATGTACATCGGCAGGTATTCGAAATAGGCCTTCAGCTGGTCGGGCAGCTTCTTGATGACGCCGACGGGGCCGTCGCTGTCGATGAAGAGGCCGAGATAGGAGTTCTTCGGCATCTCGGGCAGATTGAGCGAGGCGTTGTCCGAGAGCCCCGGCGCGAAGTGGAAATACGAGCTCGCGTAGACCTCGACGTAGCCGAACGGCGAGGCGTTCCTGTAGATGCGCTTGGTGTCCGGGAAATTGCGCGCGTAGCTGACGCCCTTGAACTCGTTGACGCGGATCTGCACGTAGTTGTCGGTGACCCACCAGGCGCCGCCGGCCAGGATGACGGTCACGCTCGCGCTGACGAGCGCCTTGCGCGCGCCGAACCAGACGAGGGCACCGGCGAGCCAGAGCGCCACCGGCACGAGGATGATCTCGTCGGGCACCACCACATACATGCCGACGAGGAAGATGAGGCCGCACAGGCCCGAGCCGGCGAGGTCGGCGAAATAGACGCGGCCGAACACCGCCTGCCCGCGCAGGAACGCAAGCCCCAGGAAGAGCGCGCCGGGCAGGAACGGGATGAAGTAGAGGACGAAGAGCCAGAAGAGATTGTACTTCTGCTCGGGATTGGCGACGAGCTCGACCGGGTTGAAGCCCACCATCTGGGCCGCGGTGTTGCCCAGCACCATGAACGGCCCGAAGGTGAACATCGAGAGCGCCACCAGCTTCGACCAGTGCCGCTCGAAGAAGCCGGTGCCGACGCACATCACGGCGCTCATCACGCCGAAACCGAGCATCGCCATGCTCACGACCAGCGAGCCGAAATGGCTCCAGGTGCCGACCGAGAACACGCGCATGATGCCGATCTGGTAGGCGATGATGGCGCCCGCGATCAGACCGACGGTGACATAAAAGGGAATGGAGAGCTTCTGCCTCTCCATTCCCGATACTGTTGCGGTTTGGCTCAAAGCGTGGGGGTGCCCCTTACCCGGTGACGGTGCCGCCGACTATTCCTGCTTCTTGCCGAAGCGCGAAACCGTCTTGCCCTGCTCGTCGTACTTCGTGAACGCGACGAAGGTCGTGCTGCGCCCGCCGCCGCGACGCGTCGGATCGTTCTCGTAGATGTCGTGGCGCGCCAGGCGGATCTTGCCGTCCTCGCTCACGCTCTTGGAGATGCGCAGCACGGCCTGCTTGCCGGGTGTCCCGATCGGGATGACCATGACGCCGCCGTTCTTGAGCTGCTTCAGCAGCGGCGGCGGGACGTGATCGATGCCGGCCGTGACGATGATCTTGTCGAACGGCGCGTGCTCTTCCCAGCCGTAATAGCCGTCCGCGGTCTTGCGCTTGATGTTCTTGAGCTCGGCGTACTTGGTCTTGGCCAGCTCGTCGTAGAGCTTGTCGGTGAACTTGGCGAGCGGCGGGATGATCTCGATCGTGTAGACCTGATCGGTGAGCGCGCGGAGGATCGCCGACTGATAGCCCGAGCCGGTGCCGATCTCGAGCACCTTCTCGCCCGGCTTCACGTCGAGCTCGGAGGTCATGCGCGCGACGATGGCGGGGCCGGAGATGGTGACGCCGCAGCCGATGTCGAGGAAGGTGGACGCGTAGGACCGCTCGGGGTCGCTGGTACGCGAGAATTCCTCGCGCGCGGTCAGCAGGAAGGCGCGGATTTCCTTGTCGCGCCAGAGGTTCTTGCCCTTGACATTGGCTTGCATGCGATCCCAGCGCGCCTCGAGGTTGGCGCGGCTGTCGCCGCGGTTCTTCGCCATGTACTCGACGAAGGCCGCGTGATCCTTGAGCGGCGGGTTGAGCTTCTCGCCGGACATGCCCTTCGCTTCGTCGGGCTTGGCCCCGCCGCGGGCGAGGATCGTGGCGGAGGTGCGGGCGCACCCCCAATCATTCTGGGCGAAGGCCGGCAGAGCGAAGGTCGCGGCAGCGGCAAACGCCGCGGCGGCGGAAAGAACGCGCATCGTGATCCTCTCGTGTGGCTGGGACACAGTTCTCTTGAGACCGGTCATCTTCCGGCGGCCGGTTTCCGGGCCGGGCTGGGCGGCTCGCGCGCGGGTTCTAGCCCGCGGGTTCATCGGTTGCACCTGTTTTCTTGCTGGAGATTACGACGGAACTTAGGCGGGCGTGCCGCGCCGGCCGCGCGCATTCTTATTCCTCCTGGCCTATTCCTCCTGGCAGAGGCCGATCCCCTACACGGGCATCGGGGCCGCGCCGAACACGCGGGCGGCGAATTTCGGATAGGGATCGGCGATCTCGCGCGCCACCCGCCCGCGCAGCAGCGCCAGCCACTCATCCTGAGGCGGAATCGTTTCGGGAACCTTGCCGGGGATCTCGAATTCGAAGCCGGTCCGATCGCGCACCTCGGCCAGGGTCACGCCGGGGTGGATGCTGGCCAGGGTGAAGCGCCGTTTGGCTTGATCGAACGTGAAGAGGCAGAGCGGCGTGACCAGCGCCCGCGGCCCGCCGGGGCGATAGACGCCGGGCGGGCTCGACCCGGGGGCGCTGACGAAATCCACCTTGGGCACCAGCACGCGGCGGCTGTGCTCCTCGCGGAACAGGATCACGCGCGGCACCATGAAGTAAAGGTAGGCCGAGCCGAACGAGCCGCCCCAGCGCGCTTTCTGGCGCGGATAGTCCCCGGC
>SBBV01000211.1 GCA_005240015.1 Candidatus Odyssella thessalonicensis
AAGAGCACGGGGCGGAACTGGACCAAGGCGCGCCTCCCCCTGGCCGCGCTCCCGTTCTATGCGGGGCGAATGATGAAGCCGGCGCGCGGCAGCGGCTTCTCGATCTTCTCCGAGAATTCGCTGCGGAACAGCTGCATGCCGCCGACGCGCAGGAACGGGAACAGCGCCACCACCATCACGATGATGCCGATGCCGCCGACCCCTTGCAGCATCGCGCGCCAGAGCAGGAGGCCGCGCGAGAGCCGGTCGAGCCCGGTCAGGAGCGTGGCGCCGGTGGTGGTGAGGCCCGAGGCGGTCTCGAAGAAGGCGTCGCCGAACGAGAGCTTCAGCTCGCCGAGCATCAGCGGAATGCTGCCGAAGACCGAGACCGTCACCCAGCTGACGCCGGTCAGGAGAAAGCCTTCGCGCGCGGTCAGGCGCAGGCGCTGCCCGGTCCAGCCGCCCAAGACGAAGAGGCCGGCGGCGAAGAAGCTGATCGCCGCGCCGGCGGCGAAGGCGCGCCAGTCGGGATGGCCGTGGTCGAGGTCGAAGACCATCGGCACCAGCATCGCCAGCGAGAAGGCGCCGAGGATCAGCCCCAGGATGAAGAGCACGGGGCGGAACTGGACCAAGGCGCGCCTCCCCCTGGCCGCGCTCCCGTTCTATGCGGGGCGAATGATGAAGCCGGCGCGCGGCACGTGCACGACGACGTCGCCGACTTCGGGCGCGCTGCGGCGGATCGCGATCTCGTTGCGCCGGACCATGACGACTTCGCCCACGACCGGCTCGGGCGCGCGGTCCTCGGTCTGCACGCTGACGCGCATGCCGGGCTTGGGCGCGCCCTCCACCTCCTCGGACTCGCGCGGCGGCGCGGGCTCGGCCGCCTTGGCGATGGCGAGCGCTTCCTCGCCGCTCATCTCGCTGCGCGCGCCCTGACCGATCGCGTCGACGCGGTCGACCCAGGCGCGCACGGTGGGATAAGCGTCGAACGCCGCCGCGGCGCGCTTGCCGCTGTTCTTGGCCGCCATCCAGATGGGATGCGCCGCCGCGATGTCGGCGAGGCCCGGCTGCTCGCCCAGCAGGAAGCTGCGCCCGTCGGAGAGGAGACTGGCGAGGCGGTCGAGCTGGAGGCACATCTGGCTTTTGAACAGCGGGATCGCAGCCTTCATCTTCTCGATCGGCGTCACCGGCCGGTTCATCATCTTGGCGCGGTCCTCGAAGAACGCCGGCGGCAGCTTGTCGGCGACGATGCTCAGCGCGAAGTTCGCCGCCGGCAGGAACAGGCTCTGGTCCGACCAGGCGGCGAAGATCTGCGCCAGGCCTTCGCCGCCGACCGGATAGAGGCTCGGCGCGGGATGACGGCGCTCGAGCTCGGCGGCGATGAGGCTCGTGTCGAAATAGAGGTCGGCGCCGATCTGCAGCACCGGCGTCTTCCGGTAGCCGCCGGTGAGCGGCATCAGAAGCGGCTTCGGCATCACGATCGGAATGATCACGGCGCGCCAGGCGAGCCGCTTGAAGCCGAAGCAGAGCCGCGCCTTGTAGGCGTAGGGCGACGAATCGTATTGGTGCAGGATGTACTCGGCCACGGCTCTCCCCTCGCTCTTTCGTGGGCGCGCACTCTATGGCGCAGGCGCGGCGCCGGTCCAGCGCGCTTCCCTCATACGGACGGCGCGTCACCGCGGATGCTTCGCGATCGATCCCCGAGCCAGCTGACGCGGGGTATTCACCACCGAGGCACAGAGAACACAGAGGGCAAGCGAGAGGAAGGTCTTTCGCGCGCCTTCGGCGCGCAATTCTTCCTTCTCCGTGTTCTCTGTGCCGCTGTGGTGAATCCTTTCTTCGCTTCACCAGTGCGGCTAGGCGAGCGCGTCGTCGATCGCTTTCTGGATCTCCGCGGATTTCGGCGCGACCTTGGAGGGCCAGGCGCCGGCGAGCGCTCCGTCGGGGCCGATGAGATACTTGTGGAAGTTCCAGCGCGGCACCGCCCCTTCGCCGAGCTCGCCCGCGATCCAGCGATAGAGCGGATGCGCATCCGCGCCGATGACCTTCTGCTTCGCCGCGAGCGGAAACGTGACGGCGTAGTTCTTCTCGCAGAATTCGCGCACGTCGGCGTCGGTGCCGGGCTCCTGCGCGCCGAAATCGTTGGACGGCACGCCCAGGACGACAAGGCCCTTCCCTTTCCGCTCGCGCCAGAGCGCCTCGAGGTCGCGGTATTGCGGCGTGAACCCGCACTCGGAAGCGGTGTTGACGAGCAGCACCACTTCGCCGGCGAAGTCCTTCAGCCGGATCTCGCCGCCGCCGATCGAGGGGAGCGTGAAGTCGTGCGCGGTGGTCATGCTTGTATCCTCGGCCTTGCGTCGGGCCTAGTATCGGACCTCGTCCGGCCCCATATCAACGCCGGCAACCCGCGAGCAATTCCCATGGCGGCGCTCCGCGTCGTGACGCTCATCCCCAGCGCGACCGAGATCGTCGCGGCGCTGGGCTTCCGCGACCGGATCGTCGGGCGCTCGCACGAATGCGATTTCCCCGCGCGCATCGACGCGCTGCCGGCGCTGACCGCGCCGAAGCTCAAGACCGAAGGGCACAGCGCCGAGCTTGACGACCGGGTGAAGCGCCTCATCGAGCAGGGCCTCGCCGTCTACAGCGTCGATGCGCCGCTCCTCAAGAAGCTGGCGCCCGACGTGATCGTAACGCAAGACCAGTGCCAGGTTTGCGCCGCCAGCCTCGCCGACGTCGAGGCCGCGACCCGCGACTGGACCGATCGGCCCGTCGCCATCGTCTCGCTCAATCCCATGTCGCTCGACGACGTGTGGCGCGACATCGCCAAGGTGGCCGAGGCGCTCGGCGTCGCCGAGCGCGGCAAGGCGCTGATCCATTCGCTGACGCAGCGTATGAAGATGACCGCGAGCAGCGCGGCGTCGGTCAAGCAGCGCCCGCGCACCGCGTTCATCGAGTGGATCGAGCCGCTCATGGCCGGCGGCAACTGGATGCCGACGCTGGTGGAAATGGCCGGTGGCGAAAACCTGTTCGGCACGGCGGGCCAGCATTCGCCCTGGCTCGAATGGGAAGCGCTCAAGGCCGCCGATCCCGACGTGATCGTGATCGCGCCCTGCGGCCTCGACTTGGCGCGCATCCGCGCCGACTTCCCGGCGCTCCGGCAGCGCACCGGCTGGAGCGATCTCCGTGCGGTGAAGGCGAAGCGCGTCTATTTCGCCGACGGCAACCAGTACTTCAACCGGCCCGGGCCGCGCCTGGTCGAGACGCTCGAGATTCTCGCCGAGATCCTGCATCCGGGCCGCTTCAGCTTCGGCCTGCGCGGCCGCGCCTGGGAAGTGGCGCCTTAGGGCCTGGCCGCAGCGTGGCAGCACTGTCGCGCCGGCGCTGCTATTGATTTGAAAAGGTTGTGATTTTCATTCACCGTTCAGAGCGGCTGCGGCACACTTCCTGCATGCACGCGTAAAGATGTGCAACAGAGGGAAGATCGAAAGGACCCGAGCCGATGTCGAACTTGCGACTGCAACTGCTCGGCCACAGGCTCACCACGGCCGAGATCATCTACCACATGCCGGACCACCCGCGGCTGCTGCAGACCTTCGTGTGGCAAGCCTACGATCTGGCGCCGCGCTATCCCGCGCTCACCAAGTTCCTCCGCTTCTGGGAGCAGCACATCGAGGGCGCGCTCCACATCGTGCGCGTCGCCAGCACCGCGTTGGTGAAGCCGGCCGAGTTCCGCTACGTGAAGGGCGAGCTGCGGCTCCATTGAATCCGCCGCGGGCTTGAACGCCCGCGTGGCGCTCTGTACGGTCGCGCGCGGATTCCCCGGGGCACCCGCGGCGGGGCCATGCGATCGCTCTATCAGCTCCTCGATTTCGTGCTGTGGTTCTACAGCCTCTTGCTCATCATCTACGTGGTGATGGGCCTCCTGATCAATTTCGGCGTCGTCAACGCCTATAACCGCGTCGTCTCGGGCATCTACGAATTCCTCGTCCGCATCACCGAGCCGGTGCTGCGCCCGATCCGGCGCATCCTGCCCAATTTCGGCCCGGTCGATCTCTCGCCGCTCGTCGTCTTCCTGCTCATCTGGTTCGCGCGCATGCTGATGGCCGAGTATTGGCCGGTGTCCATCGGCGCGCGGACGACCAACGATTGAGCGGCGTCCCCTACGCGGCCGTGCCGGAAGGCCTGCGCGTCTTCGTGCGCCTGCAGCCCAAGGCGCGGCGCGAACGCATCGAGGGCATCGTGACCCAGGCCGACGGCCGCGTGGCCTTCAAGGTGGCGGTGACGGCGCCGCCCGAAGCCGGCAAGGCGAATGCGGCCCTCGTCGCGCTGTTGGGCAAGAGTTGGCGGCTGCCCAAGCGCGCGATCGCCATCGTGGGCGGCGCCGCGGATCGCAGAAAGACCTTGCTTTTGCGCGGCGATCCCGCCTCTTTGCGGGCGATGCTCACCGCTTACCTCGCCGCGATCGCGAATTCCGCCTGAACGCATGACCAATCCGAAGATCATCGACGGCAAAGCGTTTGCCGAAAATCTGCGCGCGCGCCTCGCGCGCCAGGTCGCCGCGCTCAGGGCCGAGCATGGGCTTGTGCCCGGACTCGCGGCGGTCCTCGTCGGCAACGATCCGGCGAGCGAGGTTTATGTGCGCAGCAAGGCCAGAGCGATGCGCGCGGCGGGCATGAACTCGTTCGAATATCGCCTCGCGGCGCGCACCGACGAGGCGGCACTGCTCGACCTCGTGCAGCGGCTCAACGGCGATCCGGCGGTGCACGGCATCCTCGTGCAATTGCCGCTGCCGAAACAGATCCGCGAGGCGGCGGTGATCGACGCGCTCGATCCGGCCAAGGACGTCGACGGGTTTCACGTCGTTAATGCCGGCCGCCTCTCGACCGGCGGCCAGGGCATGATCCCCTGCACGCCGTTGGGCTGCCTCATGCTGCTCAAGGATCGCCTCGGCGACCGCGATGGCGGCTTGGCGGGCATGCGCGCGATCGTGCTCGGGCGCTCCAACATCGTCGGCAAGCCGATGGCGCAGCTGCTCATCCGCGAGAGCTGCACGGTCACCGTCGCGCATTCCAAGACGCGCGATCTCGCGGCCGAGTGCCGCCGCGCCGAGATCGTCGTGGCCGCGGTCGGCAAGCCCGAGATGGTGAAGGGCGACTGGATCGGCGAAGGCGCCGTCGTGATCGACGTCGGCATCAACCGCATTCCGGCGCCGACGGCCGAAAATCCCGGGCGCACGCGCCTCGTCGGCGACGTCGCGTTCGCCGAAGCGCTGCCGCGCGCCTCCGCGATCACGCCCGTGCCCGGCGGCATCGGCCCGATGACGATCGCGTGCCTGCTCGCCAACACGCTCACCGCCGCGTGCCGCCAGCGCGGCGTCACCCTGCGCGACTGAGCGGCGCTAGGCCTGCCAGAACGGCTTGCTCGCCTCGCGCACCGCATCGGCGCGGGTGATGCCGACATCCTTGAGCATGCGGTCGCTCATGGCGGCCAGGTGCTTGCGCTGTTCGCTACGCTCCCGCCATTCGGCGAGGCGGCTGAGGATCGACCTGAAGCCGCGGACGAGTCCGCTCCGAGCGACAAGCGAGCTGGGCGCGCCATCGACGGTGTCGGCGCGATCGGGCATGGCTGAGCTCCAGTGGCGAGCATCCACGGGGCGCGACACTCGCGCGAACCCAAGCGCCGCTCAATTCCGCCGCGGAGAATGGATGCGCCGCACGCGCTCACCGCGCGCAGGCTCGCCGTTGCGAGCCTCTCCACCTGCAGGCGCCACGTCTTGCCCTCATCGCGCGAAATCTCGCCAAGCCAGCGGAACGAGTCGGTCAAAATCTTGGTGAAGCGCCAGCGCAGCGTCACACCGGGCGCGAACGTCCCGATCTGCACGATGTCGGCGCCCTCGGCGCGGCCCACCCGGCGCGTCAGGATGCCCGTCGCCGGGTCGTTCCAGAGGATGTGCCAGGCGTCGAGCTTGGGGTCGTAGATCCTGAGCGTCGCGCCATACCAAGCGACCGTCACTGGAAGCTGCGGCGGCGGCGTTGCGCGGTCGCGCTCGGCGCGCGGCGGCGTCATCCACAGTCCTGGATGGCACGGCCCTCGAGCACCCAGCCCGCGTGGATCTCGCCGTGGCTCGTGTGCCGCGTGCCGTCCTCGGCGTGGGCGACGAGGTTGGTGTCCCAGCGTCCGATGAGGAAGGCGTCGAGCTTGAGCTTGTCGGCACGGTCCGGCGCGGGGCCCTCGCTGTGCAAGACCTCGGCGAAGGAGCACGTCGGTCATCTCCACCTACTGTTCGCAACAGCGGGAAGATGGCGCGGCGTACCGGGTCCGACTTGGAAAAAATTGCGGCGGTGCGGTGCCGGCTACTGCACCGTCTCCGGCACCTCGAATTTCGGCCGCGCGTGCTGGGCGACGCAGCCGAGGTCGAGCTTCGCCGCGGGATCGGCGACGAACGCGTTCATCAGCGCGTTGCCGCAGGGATGGCGGTAGGAGACGTCGTGCCCAGCATCGCCGAAGCGCGCGACGATGGCGTCGGGGAAGCCCTTGGCGATGTCGTCGGCCCAGGCGCTCAAGGTGCGGATATCGTAGGCGCCGGTCAGGATCAGCAGCCGAGGTGAGGAAGCGGGCGGCGTGTCCGCCACCGGCGCCGGCTGAAACGCGGCGCAAGCGTCGTGGCGCCCGCGCTGCTCGCTGGCAGGCGCGCTGGGGAGGATGTCTTCGGGACAGCGCGTCGTCGAGAAGATCAGCGTGTGATCGATCGGAGGCAGCCGGCGCGGCATGGCGAGGCCGTAGATCGCGTCGATGCGCGGGCGCGAGAGGAGCTTGCCGCCGCTCAGGAAGCCGTGGAGATCGGCGATGGCCTGCGGCAGATGCGGCAGCTCCTCGGCCCAGTCGAGTCGGCGGATCAGCGCCGCCGCGATGCCGCCGGTG
>SBBV01000619.1 GCA_005240015.1 Candidatus Odyssella thessalonicensis
CCGCTTCCATCGGCCCGGCATCGCGCTCGGGGCGCCCGGGCCCCTGATCTTCGCGACGAAGCGTCATCGCTGAGCGGAACGGCTCCCATTGCCGCTGGTCTGCGCCGACCTTCGTGCCCAACCATACCATGTCCCGACCCTCCGCGAACCCCATCGGCGCTCGAGGAGTATCAGACCGTCAGAACGTGGTTAAGGTCCTTTGACCCAGGTCATGGGACCGGGCGCCCTCGCGCCACGCCCAGTCCGCGTCGGTCCGTGCTTGCGCCGCCTTGATCAGTGCGACATCAGCACCGGTGCCGTCATGTGCTGGAAGATGCTGTGCGTAGCCCCGCCCAAGATGAGCTCGCGCAGGCGCGAGCGGCCGTAGGCGCCCATCACGATGAGATCCGCGGAGAGATCGGCGGCGACCGAGAGCAGCATGTCACCCACTTCGAGCTCCCTGCTGCGCGCGACGCGCGTCCTGGCCT
Organism: Candidatus Odyssella thessalonicensis; assembly: GCA_005240015.1. Lineage (GTDB taxonomy): Bacteria > Pseudomonadota > Alphaproteobacteria > Bin65 > Bin65 > SBBV01. Next base: position 468 of record SBBV01000619.1, read on the forward strand.
TGACGCCGTGCGCGGCGAGCCAGCGCTTCATGTCCGCTTCCATCGGCCCGGCATCGCGCTCGGGATTGATCGTCAGCACCGTCACCTCGTCGGCGCCGGTGAGAAACGGAAGCGCGTCGGCGAGCGCGCGCGCCGATTCGCGCGTGCCGCTCCAGGCCGCGAGCACGCGCTTGCCGGCGTCGGCAAACGTGCCGGCGTAGGGCACCATGAGCACCGGCCGGCCGAGCGCCATCACGACCTCGGCCGGCGAATCGTAGTCGGTGGCGACGTCGGATTCCTCCGGCGCCGGCTGCGGCAGCACCGCAAGGTCGGCAAAACGCGCGCGCGCGATCACCGCCTCGGCGGGCATGCCATCCACCTCGGTCCAGACCGGCTTGCCCTGCGGCAACGTCACCGCGGCGAGCGCCGTCTTCGCCGCTTCGGCGCGCTGGCGGTAGATCACCTGCTGCGCCTCGACGATCTGCGGCGTCAGGATGCCGTCCATCGGAGCGGCGATGAACGGCGGGACATTGGCGAAAACCGCCTCGAGCCCGGCGCCGAAGCGCGCGGCGAGCGCGGCCGACAATCGCAAGACCGCCTGGTCGTGCGCCCCGCCCTCGACATGGGCGACGATGTGTTTGATCCCCGGCATTTCGCTACCTCGCGGTGGTTCGTGGCCGGCACGGATGCGAAACGATGGAGGTCGAACTTCGCTCCCTCGCGATCGATAGGCACGCGCATCCTTTGCAGCCTTGATCTGCGTCAAAGCGCGGTGTCCCGCGCCGGGCCGCACGCTCTCGCGGGCGCTTTCGCGGGGACGACGAGTCCTGTGCTAGCGTACCCTCTCCAACTCGGCTTCCGAGGGGTGCGCGCATGCGATCCGTGGCGCTGCTGTCCTTATTCCCTGCATTGCTCGCGGGGCCCGCGGCGGCCGCGGGATTTTCCGACTGCGTCGAAGCGCTGCGGAATGCGTCGCTGCGCGCCGGCGTGAGTCGCGCCATCGTTGCGCAGGCGCTCGCCATCAATGCGCCGGACGAGAAGGTGCTGCGCCTCTCGCAGGTCCAGCCCGAGTTCAAGTTCGCGATCTGGGACTATCTCGCCTTTCTCGTCGACGAGCGCCGCGTCGGCGACGGGCGCGCGATGATGGCCCGCTACGATCGCGTGCTGCGCGCGGCCGAGCAGCGCTTCGGTGTCGACCGCCACGTGATCGCGGCGGTGTGGGGCGTCGAGAGCGATTACGGGCGCGACGCCGGCGACAATTTCCTGCCGCATGCGCTGGCAACCTTGGCCTGCGCCGGCGGCGGGCGCACGCGCTTCTGGCGCAGCGAGTTGATGGCGGCGCTGACCCTGGTGCAGCGCGGCGACCTCCGGCTCGACAAGCTCTACGGCTCCTGGGCCGGCGCGTTCGGACAGACGCAGTTCATGCCGACCACCTATCAGCGCCTCGCCATCGATTTCGACGGCGACGGACGGCGCGATCTCGTGAACTCGGTCGCCGATTCGCTCGGCTCGACGGCCAATTTCCTGCGCCGCGCCGGCTGGCGTCCGGGCGAGCCGTGGATGCTCGAGGTGCGCGTGCCCCAGGGCTACGCCGGCCCGACCGGGCGGCGCAACAAGGCGTCGCTCGCGGCCTGGGCGCGTCGCGGCGTGGTGCGCGCCGATGGCAGGCCGCTCACCGGCAACGCGCAGGCCGGGCTGCTGCTGCCGGCAGGTCCGCGCGGGCCGGGCTTCCTGGTGTTCCGCAACTTCGATGCGATCTATGCCTACAACACGGCGGAATCCTACGGCATCGCGATCTCGCATCTCGCCGACCGCCTCGCCGGGCACCCGCGGCTCCACACGCCGTGGCCGACCGACGATCCCGGGCTTTCGCGTGACGAGCAGCGGCGCCTGCAGGAGCTGCTCGCCGCCAAGGGCTACGACGTCGGCAAGATCGACGGAAAGATCGGCCAGCAGACCCGCGCCGCCATCGCCGAGGCCGAGAAGCGACTCGGCTGGCCGCCCACCGGCCGCCCGGGCCAGAAGATCTACCGCGCGCTCGGCGGAAGGTGAGGCGCACGAACGAAGACGGCCGACCACGCACGGCCAGAGCGCTCGACCGCCGGTCCGTATCCGTGGCTGTCCGTGTTCGTCGGTGTTGCGCGCTTGCTGGGGCAAAGGCGGGTCGGGAGCGCGGGGGATCCGGCGGCGCTCTCGCCCCCTACGCTGCCGACCTCTTCGGTCAGCGCACGCACATGCAAATCAAGATGCGCGAGACGCGGCGCCGCGGCTTTGATCTGAGTCAAACTCCGCCGCCTCCAGAAGGATGGCGCGCTTGCGCTCCCGGAACATCGCTTGCGCGGCGCGGCTAAACTCCCCGCTCGGCGCAAGGCCGGATTGCGCGATTCCGCTTTGGCGCGCCGCGACCGCTTGCTAGCGTCGGGACGGACCGCCGAACACGGTTCCGGGAGGAAGCGCCTTTGAAAACGAGCGTCGTCAGGCTCGCCGGCATCGAGGTCGAGCTGTTCGAGGCAGGCAGCGGCACCGCGCTGCTATGGCTGCATGGCGGCAACGGCTTCGAGCCCTCGCACCCCTTCGTGCAGCCCTTCGCCGTGCGCCGGCGGCTCATCGTCCCCTCGCATCCCGGCTTCGGGAGATCGGGCCTGCCCGACTGGCTCGACAGCCCCGACGACATCGCGCATCTCTACCTCGAGCTCATGGACCAGCTCGGCCTCGCGCGCGCCGAGATCGTCGGCTGCTCGGTCGGCGGCTGGATCGCGGCCGAGATGGCGACCAAGGCGCCCGAGCGCTTTACCAAGCTCGTGCTGGTCGGCCCCGCGGGCGTAAAGGTTGGCCGGAGCGACAAGCTCGACATCCCCGACATCTGGGCGATGCCGCAGGAGGAGGTGAACAAGCTCTTGTTCCACGATCCGGCGAAGATGCAGATGGATCCGGCCAAGCTCTCCGACGAGCAGTTGACCGTGATGCTGCGCAACCGCGAGACCCTGGCGCTGCTCACCTGGGAGCCGTGGATGCACAATCCGAAGCTCAAGCACCGGCTGCATCGCGTGAAGGCGCCCGCGCTGTTCATCCGCGGCGCTAGCGACGGCCTCATCTCGCAAGCCTATCTCGAGGGCTATGCGCGCCTCCTGCCCAATGCGCGCATCGCGACGGTCGCCGCGGCCGGCCACGCGCCGCATTTGGAGCAGCCGCAAGCCTTCGCCGCCGCCGTCCTCTCGTTCCTCGACGGCTGAGGGAGAGCCACGATGAAAGCCTGGCACTTCAGCGAGAACGCCTATCCCTATCTGCCGCCGGCGGAGACCTATCCCTCGATCCGCGTCTCGCTGCCGAGCCGCATCTACGACCCCGAGAAGGGCGCCGCGCTCTATCACCGCTACATCGACGAATGGCTGATCGCCGAGGACGAGGGCGTCGAGATCATGCTCAACGAGCATCATCAGACCGCGACCTGCGTCGATCCGGCGGCGCCGCTGGTGCTCGCGATCCTGGCGCGGCTCTCGAAGAAGGCGCGGCTCCTGATCCTCGGCAATCCCATCGCCAACCGGCGCCAGCCGGTGCGCGTCGCCGAGGAGATGGCGATGATCGACGTGCTCTCGCAGGGCCGGCTCGAGGCCGGCTTCGTGCGCGGCGTGCCCTACGAGATCCTGCCGGCCAACAGCAATCCGGTGCGCATGAACGAGCGCCACTGGGAGGCGCTCGACCTCATCGTGAAGTCCTGGACCACGCATGACGGCCCGTTCAGCTGGGAAGGCCGCTTCTTCCACATGCGCGCGGTCAATATCTGGCCGAGGCCCTGGCAGCAGCCGCACCCGCCGATCTGGATCAGCACGACAAGCCCCTCGGGCGCCGCGCGCGTCGGCGAGCGCGGCTATGTGCAGGCGACGTTCTTGACCGGCTTCGACGGCACGCGCGCGGTGTTTGAGGGCTATCGCCGCGGCTGGATGAAGGCGGGGCGCAAGGAGCCGGTGCCGATCGACCGCCTCGCCTATGCGGCGCTGGTCTATGCGGCACCCTCCGAGAAGCAGGCGCGCGCGGGCGCCGAGAAGCTGCTCTGGTACATCCTTTCCAACAAGGTGCCGCCGCACATCGCCAATCCGCCCGGCTACGTGCCGGTGCAGGCCAACCTCGCGATACTGCGCGGCGCCGAGCATCCGCTCTCTGGCTTCAAGAAGAACGCCACCGTCGACGCCGCGATCGCGTCAGGGCTGATGTTTGCCGGCACGCCCGATCAAGTGATGGCGCAGTTCAAGAAGGTCTACGACTATGTCGGCGGCTTCGGGCATCTCCTGATCATGGGCCAGGCCGGCTTCCTCGAGCACGAGGAGACCGTGCTCGGCATCCGAACCTTCGCGCGCGAAGTCTACCCGCGCTTGAAGGAGGCTTATCCCGACAAGACGCCGTCGTGGAGCCCCACGGAAGCGGTAGCGGCGCAGTAGCGCAGGGACCTACGTAGGGGCGGGTCTCAGACCCGCCCTGCGGCCTCGCCGCGCGCATCACGTTCGACGGTTTTCCTCGCGCCTCACGCCGGCGGAGGGGTCTGAGACCCGCCCCTACGGTGCATCGCCGCCTTACGCCGTTCCCCATACCTTGCGCGCGAGCCCGACGACGAGGCGCAGCTTGGCCCATTGGCTCTCGACCTCGATGTCGTTGCCCTCGACGGTGCTGGCGAAGCCGCATTGCGGGCTCACGGCGCAGTTCTCGAGCGGGAAATAGCGCCCGGCCTCGTCGAGCCGCCGGCGCAGCGTGTCGAGGTCTTCGAGTTCGCCGTGCTTGGTGGTGATGAGGCCGAGCACCACCTTCCTGTCGCGCGGGATCAGCGTGAGCGGCACGAAATCGCCCGAGCGCTCGTCGTCGTATTCGAGCAGATAGGTGTCGACGTCGAGACGTGGGAAGATGATGCGCGCGATCTCGGCGTAGCCGCCCGCGGCGGCCCAGGCGTTCCTCGCATTGCCGCGGCAGATGTGGAACGCCGCCGTCGTCGTCGGCCGCCGTGCGGCGATGATGTCGTTGATCACGCGCACATAGGTGGCGAGCGTCTCGTCCGGATCCTCGCCGCGCGCCTTGAGCTTCTCGCGCATCGGCGCCTGCAGGAAATAGCTCATCACCGGGTCGTCGATCTGGATGTAGCGGCAGCCCAGCGCCTCGAGCGCCGCGATCTCGGCGCGGTAGACGGCGACGACGTCGGCCCAGAACGCGTCGAGGTCGGGATAGGCCTTGCGGTCCACCGCGTCGCGTCCGCCGTGGAAATGGATGCGGCTCGGCGAGGGAATCGTCACCTTGGGCAGCACATGCGCGACGGCGGCCAGGCACTTGTAGTCGTACTCCATGATCGGCGCGGTGCGCGCGAGCCTGCCGGTCGTGAGCACGATCTTCGGGAGGTAGCCGGGGTCGGCGCCGCCCGCCGCCTTGAACGCGGCGCTCTCGTCGGGGCCGCCCCAGGCCGTGCCCTTGATCTTGAAGATGAAGTCGCTCCACCACACCGCGCGGCGGAACTCGCCGTCGGAGACGACCGGAAGGCCGGCCTCCTCCTGCATGCGCACGGCGTCGCGGATGCTCGCATCCTCGACCGCGCGCAATTGCTCGCGCGTGATCTCGCCCTTCGCGAACTCGGCTCGCGCCTCGTGCAGCGCGCGCGGCCGCAAGAGGCTGCCCACGTGATCGGCGCGGAAGAACGGGCGGGATTGAGCCTTCGTCATTGGCTATGCCGCTTTCTCGCAGTCTCTTTCTTGTCGTCCCCGCGAAAAGCGGGAAGCTATTTTCCATTCCACACCGCGCGCGGGATGAGCACGTTGCCGTCGAAGAGGCGGCGCGCGGTGCGCAGAAGTGCTGCGCGCGCGATCTCGAGGCCGGCGGGCCCGCGCTTCGTTTCGAGCTGCACCGTGAACTCGCCGATCGGATGCTCGACCGAGAGCACTTTTATGGCGCCCTCCGGCACGCGCGCGATGCCGGCCGTCGCCGAGCCCTCGAGCACACACGCGGTCGCCACCGACACCGCGCCCAGTACGCCGATCGCCTCGTGGCACACATGCGGGATGAAGGTCCGCGTCGCCACCGCGCCGCCTTCGCGCGGCGGCGCCACCAGCGTCATCTTCGGCACGACCTTCTTCGCGACGTCGCCCAGGCGCATCAGCGGCCCGGCTTTGAGGCGGATCGCCTCGATGCGCGCCTTCAGCTCGGCATCGGCGTTGAGCGCCGCCGGGCTCTCAGAGCCGGTGCGGCCCACGTCCTTCGCCGCAAACACCACCACCGGCATGCCGTTGTCGATGCAGGTGACCGGAATGCCCTCGATCACGTCGCGCGTCTTCCCCGTCGGCAACAGCGCGCCGCAGGAGGAGCCGGCGGTGTTCTCGAAATCGAGCAGGATCGGCGCCGCGGTGCCGGGCACACCGCTGATTTGCGTCTCGCCGTCGTAGCTCACCTCGCCGCCCGGCGTCTTCACGGTCGCTGTGCACAGCGACTTGGTGTTGACCATGTAGATGCGCACGCGTGTCTCGCCGGCGGCGGGCTTGACGAGGCCCTGCTCGATCGCAAAGGGACCCACGCCGGCGAGGATGTTGCCGCAGGTGGGCGAAACGTCGACCTTCGGCTCGTTCACGACCACCTGCGCGAAGAGGTAGTCGACGTCGGCATCGGCGCGCTCAGACGGCTGGATGATCGCGACCTTGCTCGTCAGCGGATGCGCGCCGCCCATGCCGTCGATCTGGCGCGTATCGGGCGAGCCCATCACCGCCAGCAGCACGCGGTCGCGCGCGTCGGGATCGGCGGGCAGGTCGCGCGCGAGGAAATAGGCGCCTTTCGAGGTGCCGCCGCGCATCATCACGCAGGGGATTTTCGTCTGGCCCGGCATTCTAGCTTCCATGATCGTCATCCTGAGCGAAGCGAAGGATCTCTCGCACGCAGGCCCCGCCGCCGGCGGAAGCGCTCAGCCCTGCATGCAAGAGATCCTTCGCTTCGCTCAGGATGACGGTATGGGTTAGAGCCTCGCCGCATTTGCGATCTACCGCTTCAGCAGGCTCGGATCGGCCAAGGTCGTGTCCTGGCCCCGCACGGGATCCCGGATGGCGTCCTCGATCGAATGCGCCCATTTCCACTCCGAGGGCGGGCGCACATGGCCGTCGGAGCCCACTTGGTCGAGGCCCCAGTAGATTTCGAGCCGGTGGCCGTCGGGATCGCGGAACTCGACCGCGATCTGCACGCCGGCGCGGCGCCGGCCCTCGAAGTCGATCGGCACCTTGTGCTTCTTCAAATGGTCGCGCGCGCGGATCACCTCGTCGAGCGTGCCGACCTCGAACGCGAAATGATTGAGCTCGATGTTGGGGGACGCCTCCTTCAATGAGCCCACGAGCGCCACGCCGTGATGATCGGTGGCGCAGCGCATGAACACCATGCCGCCCGGCACCATGTCCTCGGGATAGACGTCGGAAACCTGGAAGCCGAGGACCTGCGTGTAGAACTCGACCGAGCGCTGCAAGTCGGAGCAGTTCAGCACCACGTGCCCGATCTTGTTGATGCGGAATGGCAGGCCTTGCGGACGCTTCAGAGCCTTGAGCTTCTCGACGTCGACGGGCATTGCACTTCCTCCTCCGTGGATTATGCAGCAGCGCGTTCGCGTCGTCATCCTGAGCGAAGCGAAGGATCTCTCGCGCACAGGCTCCGGCGTTCGGCGCGGACGCCCTCACCTGCATGCAAGAGATCCTTCGCTTCGCTCAGGATGACGGGTGGTTTGATCGCGGCGTAAATCGCATTAGTCTCAGGGCTACTTCAACCAAAGCAGTGGGAGCATGCCCACCGATCGACCGGCAGACCGGCGCACGCATCCATGATCATCGATTGCCACGGCCACTACACCACGGCGCCCGAGGCGCACCAGCTGTTCAGGAAGGCGCAGCTCGCGCACTTCGCGAACCCGTCGCGTGCGGCGCCCGCGCCGGCCGCGATCGGCGACGACGAGATCCGCGAGTCGATCGAGCGCAACCAGCTCCGCCTGATCCGCGAGCGCGGGGCGGACCTGACGCTGTTCTCGCCGCGCGCCTCGGCGATGGCGCATCACGAGGGCGACGAGAAGATCTCGCAATCCTGGGCGCGCGCCTGCAACGATCTCATCAAGCGGGTCGTCGACCTGTTCCCCGGCAACTTCGCCGGCGTGTGCCAGCTGCCGCAATCGCCCGGCGCGCCGATCGCCAATTCGGTGGCGGAGTTGAAGCGCTGCGTGCTGGAGCTCGGCTTCGTCGGCTGCAACCTCAATCCCGACCCCTCGGGCGGGCACTGGACCGCGGCGCCGCTCACCGACCGCTCCTGGTATCCGTTCTACGAGGCGATGGTCGAGCTCGACGTGCCGGCGATGATCCACGTCTCGACCAGCTGCAACCCCAATTTCCACGCGACCGGCGCGCATTACATCAACGCCGACACCACCGCCTTCATGCAGTTCATCGAGGGCGACCTGTTCAAGGATTTCCCCACCTTGCGCTTCGTGATCCCCCATGGCGGCGGCGCCGTGCCCTATCACTGGGGGCGCTATCGCGGGCTCGCCGACATGCTGAAGCGTCCGCCGCTCCGCCGGCACGTAATGAACAACGTCTGGTTCGATACCTGCGTCTACCACCAGCCGGGCATCGACCTGCTGTTCGAGGTCATCGCGATCGACAACATCCTGTTCGGATCGGAAATGGTCGGCGCGGTGCGCGGCATCGATCCCGAGACCGGCCACCATTTCGACGACACCAAGCGCTACATCGACGCGCTCGGGCTGTCCGCCGAGGACCGGCGCAAGGTCTTCGAGCTGAATGCGCGCCGCGTCTATCCGCGCCTCGACAAGGCGCTCAAGACCGCCGGGCGGTGAGCGCGCGCGTGTTCCACATCCGGTGAAATCGCCCTAATCTCGCCTTCGGCAGCAACCCCGCACAGAGAACATGACCATCGAGTCCCAGCGCAAAGCAGAGCGGCTCCCGTGAGCGCCGCGGAGCGGAATATTGCGGTCCGCAACATCGAGCGCGCGCCGAGCGCGCTCATTTCCGATCTCGAAGAGCTCGGCGTCTCGACCGTGCACGAGGCGCAGGCGCGCTCCGGGCTCATGAAGCCCTACATGCGGCCGATCTGGCCCGGCGCGCGCATCGCGGGCAGCGCGGTGACGGCGCTCTGCGTGCCGGGCGACAACTGGATGATTCACGTCGCGGTCGATCTCCTGAAACCGGGCGACATCATGGTCGTGGCCGTCACGAGCGAGTGCACCGACGGCTATTTCGGCGAGCTGCTCGCCACCTCGCTGAAGGCGCGCAAGGCGCGCGGCATCGTGCTCGATTGCGGCTGCCGCGATGTGCGCGAGCTCACCGAGATGCGCTTCCCGGTCTGGTCGCGCGCGGTCTCGGCGCAGGGAACGGTGAAGGCGACCATCGGCGCCGTGAACGTGCCGGTGGTGTGCGCCGGCGCGTCGGTCGTCCCCGGCGACGTGATCGTCGCCGACGACGACGGCGTCGTCGTGGTGCCGCGCGAGACCGCGGCGAAGGTCGTCGAGGCCGGCAAGGCGCGGGTCACACGCGAAGAGGGGCGGAGGAAGGAGCTCGCGGCCGGCAAGCTCGGCCTCGACCTCGACAAGACGCGGCCCGAGCTCGAGAAGAAGGGCTTGAAATACGTCGACGGCCCGATCGCGTGGCGCCGGCCCCCGGAGGGATGAGCATGCCCGACGAGAAGAGGCCGGCGCGCCCCGCCTGGGAAACCGAGGTCGAGATCCTGCCGATCCGGAGCCCGCAGATCGATTTCGCGCACCCGCTCCCCGGCACCTATCTCACCACCGGCGCGCGCGCGCAGCGCGGCTACCGGCTCTCGAAATTCTGCATGGCGTTCATGAGCCCGGAGACGCGCGCGGCGTTCAAGGCCGATCCCGAACGCGTCATGACCGAGCACGGCCTGTCCGACTACGAGAAGACGCTGATCCGCGAGCAGAACTTCAACGCGATGGTGCGCTATGGCGTCAACGCGTTCATGATCTTCAAGCTCGCGAACGCGTTCGGCGTGAACCAGAACCAGACCGGCGCCAAGATGCGCCGCGAGAGCTACGAGGAATTCCTGAAGACGCGCAACGTGAAGGACGCTTTGTGATGGCGCACGGACGGATCATCGGCGGCCTCGGCTCGCCGCACGCGCCTTCGATCGGCGTCGCCTACAACACCGGCAAGGGCGAGACGCCGGCCTGGAAGCCGCTGATCGACGGCTACAAGCCGATGCAGGCCTGGATCGAGGCGAAGAAGCCCGATCTCATGATCATCGTCGCCAACGACCACGCGAACTCGTTCTTCTTCGACCGCTATCCCACTTTTGCCCTCAGCGTCGCGGCCGAGCACGAGATCGCCGACGAGGGCTGGGCAAGTGGCCGCTGCCGAAGGTGCCGGGCCATTCCGAGTTCGCCTGGCAGCTCGCGCATTCGCTGGTGGGGCAGGAGTTCGACATCGCGGTGTGCCAGGAGCTGCCGCTCGACCACGGGTGCCTGACGCCGCTCTCGTGCTTCTTCCCGCCCGAGCGGCGCTGGTGGGTGCCGGTGATCCCGATCATCGTCAACGTGCTGCAGCCGCCGCTGCCGACCGCCAAGCGCTGCTACGATTTGGGGCGCGCGATCCGG
>SBBV01000467.1 GCA_005240015.1 Candidatus Odyssella thessalonicensis
CGGCCGAGACATCGGTCCCCGCTTTCGCGGGGACGACACGCAAGGAAACGGGAGAACTCAAGATGATCCACACACAGCTCATCAGAGCCGCCGCGGCGCTCGGGCTGCTTTTGTCGACGCCCGTCCTGGCCGCGGCCGAGACGGGCAGCTACGCCAGCGTCAACGGCCTCAAGATGTACTACCAGGTCGAGGGCATCGGCCGGCCGCTCGTGCTGCTGCATGGCGGCGTCTGCGCGATCGAGGGCTGCATGGGCGCGGTGCGCGCGCAGCTGGTGAAGAGCTGGCGCACCATCGCCATGGAGCAACAGGGCCACGGGCGCACCGGCGACATCGATCGGCCGCTCTCCTACGACCAGATGGTGGAAGACACGGCCGCGCTGCTGCGCCGGCTCAAGGTCGAGGGCGCCGACATCGTCGGCTACAGCATGGGCGGCGCCATCGCGTTGCGGCTCGCATTGCGGCATCCGAGTTTGGTGCGCAGGGTCGTGATCTTCGGCACCGGCTACAGCGCCGAAGGATTCCCGCCCGGCTTCCTCGACGGATTCAAGAATCTGAAGGCCGAGGATATCCCGGCGCCGTTCCGCGAGGCCTATGAGAAGCTGGCGCCCAACCCCAAGGGCTGGCCGGCGCTGGTCGAGAAGATCAAGGGCATGGTCGGCAACGACAAGGGCCTGCGCCCCGAAGACCTCAAAGCGATCAAGGCGCCGGTGCTGGTGATGATCGGCGATGGCGACATCGTGCGCGCCGAGCACGCGGTCGAGATGTTCCGCCTCATTCCCAACGCCAAGCTCGGGGTACTGCCGGTCTCGGATCACTTCGCGTTCGTGCAGCGCGCCGACTGGATCGCCGCGATGACCAGGGCGTTCCTCGAGGCGCCGATGCCCGACGCGAAGCAATAGTCGAACCGCCGCGGCGCGGGGTCGGCCGAGCCCGACGAGAACGCGATTGCGTCAGCAGGACCGCGCCTCCGCGCGCAATACCGCCATCAGCTGCCGAGTGACGGTGCCGATGCGCTTGGGGCTCGACGGCTTTTTTGCGGCATGTACCAGTGGCTCGACCGCGCCTCCAAGTTGGCGCAACGAGGCGGCCTGGCGATGACGCAGCGAGCGACCGGCGCACGCCCGCGCCACTGCCGCCACCTGGTCGGTGTCGGATCGGCGCCGGCTCGTTCGTCTTCCAGGCGGGAGGTACGTTGCCGCGACCACGGCGCCCGCACCGAAATGGACCCGCACAATGAGGAAGTAGCCAACATGCCCACGACCGGCCATACGATCCGCCTCCACCGCGTGCTCCGCGCCCCGCCCGAACGCGTCTACCGCGCGTTTCTCGATGCCGATGCGAACGCCAAATGGCTGCCGCCGAACGGCTACACCTGCAAGGTCCACCATATGGACGCCAAGGTCGGCGGCACGTTCCGGATGTCGTTCACGAACTTCACGACCGGCAAGAGCCATTCCTTCGGCGGCGAGTATCTTGAGTTGACGCCGCACGAACGGATCCGCTTCACCGACCGGTTCGACGATCCCAACCTGCCCGGAGAGATTCGTGTGACGGTGACGCTCAAAAGCGTCTCTTGCGGCACCGAGATGAGCATCGTGCAAGAAGGCGTGCCGACGGTGATCCCGGCAAAATCCTGCTACCTCGGCTGGCAGGATTCCCTCACGCTGCTGGCCAAGCTGGTCGAGGCTGAGATTCCCGCCTAGTCGAGCAAATCCGATATTCGGGTCCGGCGCCGAAAGATCTGCCACGAGGGCACGTCGAACGCGAAGCGTTCACGGTCACGAAGAAGCCTCATATGTGCAGCAGGCGAAAACCCCATGCTTCGTGGTCTTCGCGTCTTCGTGGCGATCTTTTCCGGTCCCAAACGCCAGAGTCGATCCACCAGCTGGTGCCGGAAAGGAGCATCGCCATGGCTCGCAGCACGAAGTCGGACGAAGCGGTCATCCGCCGCATGATCGAGAGCTGGGCCACCGCCGTTCGCGCGCGGAAGATCGGCGACGTCGTCGCGCACCATACCGACGACATGGTGATGTTCGACGTGCCGCCGCCGGTGAGCGTGCGCGGGCTCGCCGCCTACACGGAAACCTGGGCGCCGTTCTTCAAGTGGCAGGAAGAGGGCGACGGCACGTTCGAGATCGTCGAGCTCGATGTGACCGCGGGCGATCGGGTCGCCTTCGCCATCGCCTTGCTGCGGTGCGGTTCGAGAGCCGAGCTCGTCAGGGACGACTCGCCGCGCCTGCGCCTTACCATCGGCCTCAAGAAAATCGGTGGAGCCTGGAAGATCGCGCACGAGCATCATTCGTTCCCGCTCGAATCGTAGCCGGCTGGCTCAACGGACCGCTTCGGCGTCTCGAGGCAGGTGAATCTGCCAGGCCGATGAACGCACTCCGTCGCAGCGGCCTGCAACCGGCGTTTACATTTTCCGCTTGACAATGTTCACTTTATGTTCCTAGATTGGCTCATAGGTCCGGATCGGGCCTCGAGCGATGCGCGATTGCACGCACCGCCCGCGCTGTTTGGATTTGTGAATCTCGGCCGTCGAAGCGCGACGCACGGGCGTGGCTGCCGCGGGTTCTTGGGTTGCGTCGCCAGATTGTCGGGGCGAAGCCGCGGACTCTCGCACCCGCGCGCCGCGCTTCCGGAAGCCAACAAAAGCCAAGGTGGGCGCGCGTAGGAAGCCAAGGAAAGCCAAGGGCGCGGTGCGCCAAAAGCCAACGAAAGCCAACAAATGCCAAGGATGCGGGAAAGTTTCGCCCGTCGGCGGCTCATGCGCTGGCGGGACGCCTTTCGCGGCCTGCCCCCGTGCGCCGGGCGTCGCTTACAGATGTTTACGAATGTTTACGTTTGTTTACGCCAACGGGGGAGGGCCCGGTCAGTACGTATCGCCGGTGCTGCCGCCGATGTTGGGCCGCGAGCCGCCGGGCCGGGTCGGGCTGGTGTCCTCGGCGGTGTCGGTGTCGACGGTGCGGCCCCTGCCGGTGCCGGGCTCGGTGCCGCGCTTGTAGTACTCATAGCCGGCCCCCGCGCGCACGGCCACGACGCCCTTGGGCTGCGTGAAGTTGCGCGACGGCACGTCCTTGGTCGCCGAGCGCATGAAGTCGAGGAAGATCGGCGCCGCGGTGACGCCGCCCTGCTCCTGCGGGCCAAGCGTGCGGGGCTTGTCGAAGCCGACCCACACGGCGACGGCGAGATCCGGCGTAAAGCCGACGAACCAGGCGTCGAGCACGTCGTTGGTCGTCCCGGTCTTGCCCGCGACCGGGCGGCCCAGCGCGCTCACGATGGTGGCGGTGCCGCGCTGGACCACGCCCTGCATCATGTTGACCATCTGGAACGCGTTGTCTTCGTCGATGACCTGCTCGCGGTCATTGGGCAGCTCGGGCATGGTCTGGCCGCCCCACGCCACCTGGCTGCACTTCTCGCATTTCCTCTCGTCGTGGCGGTAGATCGTGTTGCCGCGGCGATCCTGGATGCGGTCGACGAGCGTCGGCGTGATCTTCTTTCCGCCGTTGACGATCATCGCATAGGCGGTCACGTGCCGCATCGGCGTGGTTTCGTAGGCGCCGAGCGCCATCGCCATCACCGGCTCGAGCTTGTCGGAGACGCCGAGCTTGCCGACGAGATCGACGACCTTCTCGAGCCCGGTCGCCTCGGCGAGGCGCACCGTCATGAGGTTGCGCGACTGCTCGATGCCGGTGCGCAGCGGCGTGGGACCGTAGAACTTGCCCGAGGCGTTGCGCGGCCGATAGGTCTTGTCGCCGAACTTCACGACGATCGGAGCGTCGAGAATGATGGTCGACGGCGTGAAGCCTTCCTGCAGCGCGGCGAGATAGACGTAGGGCTTGAACGACGAGCCGGGCTGGCGCCAGGCCTGCGTCACGTTGTTGAACTGCGAGAGCCAGAAGCTGAACCCGCCGGTCATCGCGACGACGCGGCCGGTGTGCGGATCCATCGCGACGAGCGCGCCGGTGACTTCGGGAACCTGGCGCAGCGTGTAGGTGTCGGGCGGCACCGGCTTGTTCTGCGAGTCGACGGCGATGCGCTCGACGAGCACGACGTCGCCCTGCTTCAGCACGTCGGTGGCCTTCTTGATCGCCGGCCCGGTCGCGGTCTTGAAGGTGGGCTTGCCGGCCTCGACCGTGATCTCGCCCTGCTTCCGCGCCCAGCTAAGCTCGGTGAGCGGGATACGCCCGCGGCGGCCGTCGATCATGCCGATGTCGGCACCCTTGTCGTCGATCTCGAGCACGAGGGCCAAAGGCCAGTCGCCGTGGCCGGCCGGCGCCTGCACCTTCCGGAGCTTCTGGCGCCAGCTGTCGGCCCAGCGCTCGCCCTGGCCTTCCTTCAAGTTGGCGACGGGCCCGCGCCAGCCGTGGCGGCGGTCGTAGGCGACGAGGCCGCGCCGCAGCGAGGCGTCGGCGAAGGCCTGCAGCTTGGGATCGAGCGTCGAGCGGATCACGAAGCCGCCCGCCTTCATCTTCTCCTCGCCGTGCTTGGCGAGCATCTCGCGCCGCACTTCCTCGACGAAATACTCGGCGCCGATGCTGATGTAGGGCGGCGGGGGCTTGACACCGAGCGGCGCGGCCTTGGCCTCGTCCGCCTCGGTCTGGTTGATGTAGCCGTCGTCCAGCATGCGCTGGATCACGTAGTTGCGCCGGTTGATGGCGACGCGCGAATTCTTCTCGGGATTGAAGCGCGAGGGCGCCTGCGGCAGCGCCGCCAGGAACGCCGCCTCGGCCACGGTCAGCTCTTCGAGCGACTTGTTGAAATAGATCTGCGCCGCGGCGGCGACGCCGTAGGCTTGGCGGCCGAGGAAGATCTGGTTGAGGTAGAGCTCGAGGATCTTGTCCTTGGTGTAGGCGCGCTCGATGCGGAAGGAGAGGATCATCTCCTTCACCTTGCGCTCGAAGCGCTGCTCGGACGAGAAGAAGAAGTTCTTCGCCACCTGCTGCGTGATCGTGGAGCCGCCCTGCAGCTTGCCGCCGCCGCTGAAATTGTTGCGGATCGCGCGCGCGATGCCGAAGACGTCGATGCCCGGGTGCGAGAAGAAGCGCTGATCCTCGGCGGCGATGAACGCGTTCACCACCCGCTTCGGGATGGACGTGTAGGGCACGAAGATGCGCTTCTCGGACGCGAATTCGCCGATCAGGCGTCCGTCGGCGGCGTAGACGCGACTCACGATCGGCGGCTCGTAGTCGGCGAGCTTCTGATAGTCGGGAAGATCGCGGCCGTAGAACCAGAGGCCGAAGAACACCACGAACATGCCGACGACGCCGAACAGGAATCCGGCGCTGAGCAGGTTGAGCGTTGTGCGGTAGAAGAAGCCCGCGGCCGAGCGATCGTATCGTTTTGCCAAAGCCAACCCTCTTGCCCGCGACCGCGACGGCCGACCCATATGTCGGCTTACCTCGTTGGGGCGCGGACTATATACGCGGCCACCCCTGGCGCAAGCGCCCGCAGCCTCAGTTTGCCACTGCTTTGTTGCCGAATTCTTTGGCGGCAATGTGGCTTAGTCCCCTTTTCCCCGGGGAGAAGGGGAGATCAGCGCGCGGCGTCGGCCTCGCCCGCCTGCCGGGCGGGGCGGCGTTTCTTAACCTTTGTCGCGAAATAGCGGTCGATCCCGGCCATCAATGCTTCGGCCAGTTTGCGGCGATAGGCAGGATTGCGGAGCTGGTGCTCCTCCCTGGGATTGCTCAAGTGCCCGAGCTCGATCAGCACCGAGGGCACGTCCGGGGCCTTCAGCACGGCGAACCCGGCCGAGCGCTGCGGCTTCGGCACCATCTCGACCCGACCGCCGAGCGCCGCGACGATCGATGATGCCAGGCGCTGCGCCTGATGAAGCGACTGGCGCTGCGCCAAGTCGATGAGGATGCCGGCGACGCGGCCGCTGTTCTGCGAAATGTCGACCCCGGCGACGACGTCGGAGCGGTTCTCGCGCCGCGCCAGCGCCGCCGCCTCTTCGTCCGAAGCCTGGGTCGAGAGCGTGTAGACCGAGAGCCCGCGGCTGGTGCGGAACGGGCTCGAATCGGCGTGCAGCGAGATGAAGATGTCGGCGCCGGCGCTGCGCGCAACCTCGAAGCGCTGGCGCAGCGCGATGTAGTAGTCGGCGCCGCGCGTCATCAGCACGCGATAGCGCCCGCTGGTCCAGATCTTCTCGCGCAGCTCCTTGGCGACGAGCAGCACGATGTCCTTCTCGCTGGTGCCGCCCTTGCCGGTGGCGCCGGGGTCGATGCCGCCGTGGCCGGGATCGATCACCACGAGCGGCGCGTCGCGGCGCGCCTTCTGCCCCTCGCGCGCCTCGTCGCCGGGTGCTGTGTAGTCGGGGAGCTTTCCGCGCTGCTCGCGCAGGATGCGGTCGAACTCGTCCTTGCTGACGCGCTCCAAGTCGATGACGAGGCGCCACTCCTGCGCCTTGTCCTTCGGCGGCAATGCGAAGGTCTTCTGGATGCGCATCGGCCGATCGAGGTCGAACACGATGCGCATCACGTCTTTGCCGAGGCCGCCGAAGCGCCAGCCGATGATGGGCGGATTGTTGATGCGCGCTTCGCTGCCAAGCTGCCAGTCGACCGGCGGCAGGTCGACGATGACGCGATAGGGCGCGCCCAGCACATAGGCGCGAAACTGAACCGCTTCGGTCAAGCCGATCGAGATCCGGGTGAGCCCCTCATGCCGGCTGATGCGCACCTCCGAGACGCTCGGCTCGGCGCCGGCGGCACGGCCCATGGCAAGCCCGTTTAGAGCAAGGCCGGCAAG
>SBBV01000251.1 GCA_005240015.1 Candidatus Odyssella thessalonicensis
AACGGCGGCTTGCCGGGAAGCTCGGGCAAGCCGCAATGCTCCATGAACGCGCGCGTGCGGATGATGGCGTTGTGGCCCCAGTAGTTGCCCTCGCCCATTTGCCAGAAGGTCTGGCCCGCCGCGAACACCGGCCCGTAGATGCGCCCCGCGAACTGCAGCATGCGCGCGAACAGCGTGTTGCGGTTGATGCAGAGCGGCGGCGCTTGGATGAGGCCGGCGCCGGGATTGGCGTCCATGAGGCGTGCCATCGCCACCAGCGTGCGGCCCTCCATCAGGCTGTCCGCGTCGAGCACGACCAGGTAGTCGTAGTGCCGCCCCCAGCGCTTCAGGAAATCGGCGATGTTGCCGGACTTCTTCGCGGTGTTCTGGCGCCGCCGCCGGTAGAACACGCGTGCCCCCGCGCCGAGCCGAGTCGTGAGCGCGTGCCAGGCGAGCTCCTCGGCCACCCAGATGTCGGGGTTGGTCGTGTCGCTCAGCATGTAGAAATCGAAGGCGCGGCCCTCTCCGGTCGCGGCGACCGATTCGTAGATCGCCTGCATGTTGGCGAAGACGCGCGCCGGTTCCTCGTTGTAGGTCGCCATCACCACCGCGATGCGGCTCTCGAGGCGACCCGGATCGGGCGGCGGCTGGCGCAGGCCGGGCTGGCGCGCGCGCGCGAGCAGCATCGCGAAGCCGGCGATCGCGGCCCAGAACGAAAAGGCGATCCAGAGAAAGCAGCCGATGAAGAGGGCCAGCAGCAGGATCTCGAGCGTGCCGAGGCCGTGATTGCCGGCGAGCACGGTCGAGAGCTGCGCCGAGGCCCAGCCGGTCGTCGCAAGCGTCAGCGTCGCGAGCGCGCCACGGCGCAGCCAGGCCTGGGCCCGGTATCGTTGCGGCTGGCGCACCATAGCTTAAACGGTCAGGCCGCGCGCGGCCGCAGCGGCCTCGCCGCGTAGTGGCGCAGGCGCAGCGGCGCGAGGTCCGCCGGCAGCATCGCGTCGCCGAGCGTCGCCGGCGGCAGCGAGGGCAGCGCGCGGCGCAATGTCTCGGCCAGCGCCGGCGGCGGCACGTCGGCAAAGAGCGCGAGCGGCCAGCGCCGCGCCGCGCGCGTGGTGAGCCACGCGACGCGCCCCGCTGCGAGCGCTTTCGCCGCGTCGCTCTCCGGCCAACCGAGGAACTCGGCGAACCAGAGGCCCGCGGCTTCATCGATCTCGGCGATCGTAGCGGTCGGCGCCATGCGGCCGAGCCGTCGCGCGAGTTCTTTCAACTGCGCCTCGTCTTCGATGCCGAAGGCGCGCAAGAAGAGGCGCATGCGCCGATCGGCCTCGGCCGAGAACGAGCGCGGGCGGCCGCGAGCCGGATGCTTCAGCCGCTCCATTGGAAGCTCCAGATCTCGGTCAGCGCTTCGGCGCCGTGTTTCAAGAAAGCCCTCAATTCCTGCGGACGCAAGCCTTCGGGGCGGAAATCGAAATACAGCCGCCACCCGCCGGGGCCGGGCAGCCGCATCACGGAGATGTTGGCGGTCTTGCCCTCGGAAACGGTGATCACCGGCTCGATCTGCTTCGCCTCGGCGATCTTGTCGAGGGCGCCGCCGCGGAAATCGATAACGAATTTGTGCAGTCCGTCCGCCGGCCGGCCGGCGAATCCGCCGCGGCCGAGGCGCGTTGCCGCGACCGCCGCATGAGCCGGGCGGTGCGGCGGTTCGCCCCAGTGCAGGCGGTAGGAGAGGTCGACGCGCTGGCCCGGCTCGGGCGGCTTGGCCGGCATGAAGAAGGCGACGATGTTGTCGTTGATCTCCGACTCGGTTGGGATTTCCATCAGCCAGACGGCACCGCCGCCGAAGCCCTGTACCGGCTCCACCCAGAGGCTGGGGCGGCGCTCGTAATGAGCCTCGAGGTCCTGATAGTCGCGGAAATCGCGACTGCGCTGGAGCAGGCCGAAGCCGCGCACATTGGGCTCGGCGAACACGCTGAGGCGCAGCCGCTTCGGATTCGCGAGCGGCCGCCACAGCCATTCGCCCGAGCTGCCCCAGACCGAAAGGCCGTCGGAATCGTGCACGCTCGGGCGGAAATCTTCGGTGCGCGGCTGCGTGGTGTTGCCGTGCAGGAACATCGAGGTGAGCGGCGCAAGGCCGAGACGCTCGACCTTCCGCCGCGGGAACAGCGTGGTCGTGACGTCCATCATCGTGGATTTGCCGGGCGTGATCGCGAGGCTGTAGGCGCCGGTGATGCTGCGGCTGTCGAGCAGCGCGTGGACGAGGATCTGCGTCGCACCTGGGCGCGGCCGCTCGATGAAGAAATCGCGGAAGAACGGAAATTCCTCGCCGGTCGGAAGCCCGGTGTCGATGGCGAGCCCGCGCGCCGAAAGGCCGTAGATCTGCCCGCGCCCGAGCGAGCGGAAATAGCTGGCGCCCAAGAACGCCACCAGCTCATCGTGGTAGTCGGGCCGGTTGAGCGGATGGTGCAGGCGGAAGCCGGCGAAGCCGAGCGTCTCCGGCACCGGCTCGTCGAAGCGGTTCTTGCCGTAGTCGAACAGCGAGGTTTCGTAGAGGACCTCGCGCGCAACGCCGTCGGCAACCTCGTAGATGTGGACCGGCCGCTTGTAGACCGAGCCGAGGTGGAAGAACTGGGTGGTGAACGGCAGGTTCTGCTCGCGCCAGAGCGCCTGGTTGGCGCGGAAGCGCACGTCGCGATAGGCGTCGTAGTCGAGCTTTTCGATGAAGCCGGGCAGCTTGGGCGCCGTGGCGTCGAACGGCTTCTTCGCCGCCGCCGCGGCGAGGTCGACGAGCCATTGGCGGCTGAAAGGCTGGGTTTTGGTGCCGAGCCGCGCCGCCCGCGCGAGCGTGGGAAAACCGAGCCCGGCCGCGAAGGCAAGCGCCGCGGACCCAGACAGAACCTGTCTGCGGGTTCTTCTCACCATAATGCCGGCCCGTCCCGCCTCTCCCGCCCGCCTCTGCGCCGGCGCCGTTCCGCGCCCATCCCGGCGAGGAAGAAGGTAGCCGCCTGGCCAAGTTCAAGGGGCGCTCTCGTGGATATTACGTAAGCTATGCTGCGCTGCGAAATCACTCCTTCGCGATGCAGCATCACGCCGCAGGCATGCAACCCCCGGGCCACGCCGGATATACGGGCATATACCCGCTTGACCGCCGCGCCGCCTTTACTCAGGGTGGCCGGCAAAAGGGGAAACAAGCATGGCATCGCAGGCGATACTGGTGATTGGAGCGGGCGACTACACCGGCGGCGCGATCGCGCGGCGGTTTGCGCGTGAGGGCTTCGTCGCCTGCGTCTCGCGCCGCAATGCGGAGAAGCTTGCACCGCTGGTCGAGCAAATCCGTGCCGAGGGCGGCCAAGCACATGCCTTCGGCAGCGACGCGCGGCGCGAAGAGCAGGTAACGAAATTGTTTGAGCAAATCGAGCGCGACATCGGCCCCATCGAAGTCTGCGTGTACAACGTGGGCGGCAATGTCCGGTTCCCGATTCTCGAGACCACGTCGCGCGTCTACTTCAAGGTGTGGGAGATGTGCGCGCTGGGCGCGTTTCTCGCCGGCCGCGAAGCCGCGAAATACATGGTCAAGCGCGGCCGCGGCACGATCCTCTTCACCGGCGCCACCGCGAGCGTGCGCGGCGGCATCGGCTATGCCGCATTCGCGGGCGGAAAGCATGCGAAGCGAGCACTCGCGCAATCGATGGCGCGCGAGCTCGGCCCCAAGGGCATTCATGTCGCGCACGTCATCATCGATGGCGGCATCGACACCGCCTTCATCCGCGAGATGCGGCCCGACATCTACGAGCAGCGGAAAGGCGCGGACGGCCTCCTCGCCCCCGAAGCGATCGCCGAGACCTATTGGCAGATCCACAAGCAGCCGCGCACGGCGTGGACGTTCGAGACCGATCTCCGTCCCTGGGCCGAGACGTGGTGACGTCAGCGTCGCAGCAATTTCCTCACCGCGGCCGGCCGCGGGATCGGCGCCACGGCGCCGTAGCCTTCCGTTTTGAGCGCCGCCGCCGCATTGGCGTAGCGCGCGGCGGCGACAACGTCGTCGCCGGCAAGACGCCGCGCGAGAAACGCGCCTGCGAACGTGTCGCCGGCGCCGGTTGCATCGACCACTTTCACCTTGTGGGCAGCGATGCGCACGCGCGCGTCGCGCGTCGCAACCAAGGCGCCCTTCCCGCCCCGCTTCACGATCACGATCGAAGGACCAAAGCCGAGCACGCCATCGGCGACCGCTTCGGGCGACTTGTGGCCCCACAGCGTTTCCGCCTCTTCATCGCTGGTGAACACGATGTCCGCGCGCCGGCAGCCTTCTTCGATCGCCGGCCGCGCCCTCTCCAGCGGCCAGAGCCGCAAACGCAGGTTCGTGTCGTAGGCCACGGCGACGCCGCGCCGCTTCGCCAGCGCCATCGCATGCAGCACCGCGTCGTTGGCGCTGTCGCTGATCGCTTGGCTGATCGCCGAAGCCTCGAAGGCCTTCGCGCGCGCGATGTAGTCCTCGGGGATTTCCGCCTTGGTCAAGCGGCTCGCCGCGGAGCCGGTGCGGAAATAGGTGAATTCATGCCCGCCGCCCTTTTTGCGCGTCACGAAATAGATCCCGGTCGGCGCGTCCTTGCGGCGGATCACGGCGCTCGCGTCGACCTTCTCCGCCGCCCACAGCCGCATCAGCTCGTCGCCGAACGGATCGGTGCCGATCGCCGTGATGTAGCCGGCCGAAGCGCCGTGCCGCGCCGCCGCGATCGCGCAATTCGAAGTGTCGCCGCCATGCCCCTCGAGCCAGTGGACGCGCCCGTCCTTGCCCGGCGGCTGGCGGTTGAACTCGATCATCGGCTCGCCGAGACAGACTATGTCCGGCATCTCTCGCTCCCCTTCGCGCCTCCACAATAACGCGCGGGAAAGGACCTCGCATGACGAAATCCGTCGAGTTCTTCTTCGACTATGGCAGCCCCACCTCCCACCTCGCCTTCTTCGAGCTGCGGAAGATTGCGCGGGCGGCCGGCGCCGAGATTGTATGGCAGCCCATCCTCTTGGGCGGTGTGTTCAAGGCGATCAACAGCCACTCGCCGGTCGAGATCGCGCCCAAAGGCAAATGGATGATGTGGGATCTCGCCAATTACGCCGCGCGCTACGGCGTGCCGTTCGTGCACAATCCGCATTTCGTCATCAACACGCTGCCGATCATGCGCGGCGCCATCGTGGCGGAGCGGCGCGGCGAGCTCGAGCGCTATTCCGAGGCGATGTTCCTCGCGATCTGGCGCGACGCGCTCGACATGGACGACCCCGCCGTGATCGGCCAGGCGCTGGTCAAGGCCGGCTTCGACGCCAAGGCCTATTTCGCCGGCACGCAGGAGCAGTCGGTCAAGGACGAGCTGAAGGC
>SBBV01000384.1 GCA_005240015.1 Candidatus Odyssella thessalonicensis
CGTGAGCGGCGTCGGCTATCTCGTCTTCGCTTCGGGGCGCACGCTGGCGCGCCTGCCCGAGCCCGGCGGCAGCGCCAAACTGCTGATCGAGACGCATGTGCGCGAGGACCACATCCACCTCTACGGCTTCGCCGATGCGGGCGAGCGCGACTGGTTTCGGCTGCTGACGACGGTGCAGGGAGTCGGCGCACGCACGGCGATGGCGATTCTCTCGGCCCTCGCGCCGGAGGACCTGACGCTCGCCGTGGCCGCGCAGGACAAGGCCGTGCTGACGCGCGCCGACGGCGTCGGCCAGAAGCTCGCCACGCGCATCGTCACCGAGCTGCGGGACAAGGCCGGCAATCTCGCGCTCGGCGCCGCCAGGGACGCGCGGCCCCTCTCCGGCCCGCCGCCCTCGGGCCGCGCGGCGGCAGAAGCGGTCTCGGCGCTGGTCAATCTCCAGTACAGCCAGGGCGAGGCGTTCGGCGCCGTGAACCGCGCGGTGCAGAGGCTCGGCGCGGAGGCACCGATCGACGCGCTGATCAAGGCGGCATTGAAGGAGCTTGCGGCATAGCATGGCCAGGCCCGAGCCCGCCGAAACCGAGCGCAACCGGGTCGTCACGCGCGAAAAGCGCGCCGAGGATCCGGACGTCGCGCTGCGGCCGCAATTCCTCGCCGATTTCGTCGGCCAGAAGCAGGCGAAGGAGAACCTCGCGGTCTTCATCGCCGCCGCCAAATCGCGCGGCGAGGCGCTCGACCACGTGCTGCTGCATGGACCCCCGGGCCTCGGCAAGACGACCCTGGCGCAGATCGTGGCGCGCGAGCTCGGCGTCGGCTTCCGCGCGAGCTCGGGGCCGGTGATCGCGCGCGCCGGCGATCTTGCGGCGATCCTCACCAACCTGCAGCCGCGCGACGTGCTGTTCATCGACGAGATCCACCGCCTCAACCCGGCGGTCGAGGAGATCCTCTATCCGGCGATGGAGGACTATCAGCTCGACCTCATCATCGGCGAAGGCCCGGCCGCGCGCTCGGTGCGCATCGATCTGCCGCCGTTCACGCTGATCGGCGCCACCACGCGCTCGGGCCTGCTCACGACACCCTTACGCGAGCGCTTCGGCATTCCGCTGCGGCTCGATTTCTACGCCGCCGAAGACCTCGCGAAGATCGTGACGCGCGCGGCCAAGCTGCTCGGCGCCGCGCTCGACGCCAAGGCCGCGATGGAGATCGCGCGGCGCTCGCGCGGCACGCCGCGCGTGGCCGGGCGTCTGTTGCGCCGCGTGCGCGACTTCGCCGCGATGGACGGCGGCGGGTCGGCGGGACAGGGCCCGATCACGCTCGCGGCCGCGCAAGCCGGCCTGGCGCGGCTCGACATTGACGACCGCGGCCTCGACACGATGGACCGCCGTTATCTCCGCTGCATCGCCGAGACCTATGGCGGCGGGCCGGTCGGCGTCGAGACGATCGCGGCCGTGCTCGCCGAGCAGCGCGACATGGTCGAGGACGTGATCGAGCCGTTCCTGATCCAGGCCGGGCTCGTGCAGAGGACGCCGCGCGGCCGCATGATCACGCAGCCGTGCTGGGCTTATCTCGGCCTCGCGGCTCCCAAGGACGCGGCGCCGCGGCAGCTCGATCTCTTGGGCTCGCCGCAGGAAGGCGCCGACGACGGCGAGTAGGCGGATCTACCGAGCGCCGTGTCGCCGACGCTCGATCCAGGCGAAGATGCGCGGCCACAGCGTTGCCAGCGCATGCCGGCCAGCCAGCAGCGCGAAATGCTGCATGCCGACTCCGACCTCGCCGTCATAGCTCACGAACTCCTTCTCGCCGGGCGGCATCGCCTCGAGAAACGGCGCAACCGATTCGGGCGGCGCGATCTCGTCGGCGGTGTTGGCGATCGCGAACAGCGGGACGCCGAGCCGTGACGGGCCGATGATCGTGTCGCCAAGCGGCAGTCGCTCGAGGAAGAAGCGGTCCTCGCCGTAGAGCCAGGCCAGGATCTCGTTGAGCAGCGCGCCGGGCAGCGGAAACTCGTCGAGCGCCCAGCGTTCGATGCGCGCATGGATGCGCAGCGCCGCGGCGTCACCGAGGCTCCACGCCACGTCCGCCCAGCGCGACCACAGGAACGCATCGGGCGCGGCAATGGCGCTCACTTCGGTGAGTAGGGTCCCGGGCACGACGTCGTCGAGCGCGAAGACCGGCGGCGCCGAGCGCACCAGCGCGTCGCGGAAGCGGCTCACGCCGGGATGGAAGCAGAGCGGCGCGCCCACCAGAACCAGGCCGGCCGCGGGCTCGGCGCCGAGTGCCGCCGCCATCGCGGCGAAGGTGCCGCCGAGCGAATGCCCCATCAGTACGAGCGGACGGCCCGCCGCAGCGGCGGCGGCGCCCAGCGCGGCAGGAACATCTTCGCCGACGTAGTGCGCGAGGCCCGGCCCGCCCGTGCCCGGCGGCTTCCATTCGAGCAGGAAAACATCGAGGCCGCGCTCGGCCGCACGCCGGATCGGGCTCGCCTCCGGCGCGATGTCCCAGATGTAGGGTTGCTTGATCGGCGAGGAAACGATGAGGATCGCAGCGCCGACGCGCGCGCCGCGATAACGGCGCAATCGCCAACGCGCGCCCTCGGCGACGACGCGATAGCGCGTCTCGCTCGGGCCGAGGCCGCACGCCGCCAGCGAGCGGCCCTGCGCCCGCCGCACGAGATCGGCAAGCGCGAAGAACGGCAGGGATCGAGACGCCGCGAGGGCCAGCATGCGCACACTCCGGATGGGTGCAGGCACGGCGAGGGAACACGCCTAGCCTCAAACGCACGAGCCGCGCGCGAAATGCGGGCGGCGCTGCGGCGAAGTGGCGCTGCCGCGGCGCCCGCCGCAAAGCCGGTGCGAGCGCACGGCGCGTTCCTTGCTTCTCCGATCACAATGTCGCGCGGGCGCGCATTCGCCGCGCGGACCGGCCGCGGCGCAGAGCCGTTGTTTCTGCGTGGAAACTCCGGAGGGCCGCAGCGATGCTCTATTGGGCTCTCGTCTTCCTGCTCGTGTCGCTGGTCGCGGCGCTGTTCGGCTTCGGCGGCATCAGCGCGGCCGCGGCCGACATCGCGCGCATCCTGTTCTTCATCTTCATCGTGCTGTTCCTCGCGAGCCTCATCTACGGACTGGTCCGCCGCGGCCGGCCTTAGCCGGTGGGTGGCTTCTGGAGGTGCGTCTACTCGCACCAGGTGAGCGGGCGTGCCACGTGCTCGAGCGGCTTGCGCTCGGCCGCGGTGCCCCAGATCGCCTGCACGGCCGCGGCCGCCACCATCAGCGCGGCGCCGATCAGATAGCCGATCAGCACCTGGCTGCGTTGGCCGGTCTCGATCAGCGCGCCGAAGACAAGCGGGCCCGAGATGCCGCCGAGGCCCGTGCCGATCGCGTAGAACACCGCGATGGTGAGCGCGCGGATCTCGAGCGGGAACGTCTCGCTCACCGTGAGGTAGGCCGAGCTCGCGGCCGCCGACGCGAAGAAGAAGATGATCATCCAGGCGACGGTCTGCGTCGTCTCGCTCAACATCCCCTGCTGGAACAGGAAACCGGTCAGCGCGAGCAGGATGCCCGAGATCGCGTAGGTGCCGGCGATCATCGGCTTCCGCCCGATCGTGTCGAAGAGCCGCCCCAGCAAGAGCGGCCCCAGCACGTTGCCGATCGCGAAGGGCAGGATGTACCAGCCCACCTGCGCCGCCGGGATGCCGTAGAAGTCGGTCAGCACCAGCGCGTAGGTGAAGAAGATCGCGTTGTAGAAGAAGGCCTGCGAGGCCATCAGCGCGAGGCCGACGAGAGCGCGCCGGCGCTGCTTCATGAACAGCGTGTCGAACACCTCGACGAAGCGGCCGCGCCGCTGGCCGTGCAGGCGGATACACGGCAAGGTCTGGATCGGCAGCGTATGGCCGCGCGCGCGGATGCCTTCTTCGATGCGCGTCAGGAGCGCCGCCGCCTCTTCGTGGCGGCCATGCGTCATCAGCCAGCGCGGACTCTCGGGAATCCAGAATCGCATCGCGAAGATGAAGAGGCCGAGCACCGCGCCCGAGAAGAAGCAGATGCGCCAGCCGGTATCGGCGCCGAACACGGCGGGATCGAGCAGGACGATCGAGCCCGCCGCGCCGATCGCAGCGCCGGCCCAGAAGCTGCCGTTGATGGCGAGATCGGTCCAGCCGCGCACGCGCGCGGGGATCAGCTCCTGTACCGCCGAATTGATGGCCGAATACTCGCCGCCGATGCCGGCGCCGGTCAAAAAGCGGAACAGCGCGAACGACCACGCGTCCCACGACGCGGCGGTCGCCGCGGTCGCGACGATGTAGACCGACAGTGTGACGAAGAAGAGCTTCCGCCGCCCCCAGCGGTCGGCGAGCCAGCCGAAGAGCAGCGCGCCCAGCACCGCGCCGAGCACGTAAGCGGCGCCGGCCAAACCCACATCCTCATTGGAGAGCCTGAGCGCCGGGCTTTCCTTGAGCGCGCCGGCCACCGCGCCCGCCAGCGTCACCTCGAGCCCGTCGAGGATCCAAGTGACGCCGAGCGCGATCACCACGCGCGTGTGAAACGGCCCCCACGGCAGCCGGTCGAGCCGCGCGGGCACGTCGGTTTCGATGATGCGCAGGGAGGCTGGCGCGCGCTGTTCCATCGAATGCCGGATTGACCCGGTACGAGGACGATTGGAGGCGGCGCTGGGTTCCGCGGCCTCGGATTTCGCTGCCAACAAACGCTTGATTCGGGCGGGTCCGAGCGGGCACGGTCCCGCGCCATGAACGACACGCCGAAAGCACCGCCCACCTCGGGCACCATCGACGACGCCGCGCAGGAGCACGTGTTTCCGGTGCGGGTCTACTACGAGGACACCGACGCGGCCGGCATCGTGTATTACGTGAATTATCTGAAGTTCGCCGAGCGGGCGCGCACCGAGATGCTGCGCATCATGGGACGCGGGCAGCAGCAGATGATGGAGCGCGACGGCATTGCGTTCGCCGTGAAGAGCGCCCGCATCGAATATTTCCGGCCGGCGCGGCTCGACGATGCGCTCACCGTGCGCACCGGCCTCGTCGAGGTGGGCGGCGCGAGCTTGCGCGTGCGCCAGCGCATCTTCCGCGAACGCCCCGAGGGCGGCGATGAGATGCTCGCCGACATGCTGATCCGCCTCGCGGTGATGGACCGAAACGGCCGGCCGACGCGCCTTCCCGCCGACATCCGCGCGGCGCTGGCACCGCATGCCGATGCGAAGCACGAGATGTAGCGCCGAGCCTCCGTCCTCGAAGCATCCGATCTTTGTCGTCCCCGCGAAAGCGGGGACCCATGCAGCGATGCCACCGCCACAGGATCGGCCGTTCGCACGGCATCAGAGCTGGGTCCCCGCTTTCGCGGGGACGACAATATGGTTAGGTGATGGGTTCCTCCACGAGTGCCTCCGCTCGCCCGGGGGGACGCCGCGCCTAGGGCCGCTCGTAACCCTTGCGGGGGCATGGTGGGTGGTCCAAAAAACGCCTAGTTTCCCGCCTAATCCCCCACCTTAACCTTATTCCCCGGGACCATGGATCTTTCAGGCCTGCATCTTTTCGACCCGATTCTTCTCGATTCGGTCCGCGATACCCTTGCGACGGCGCGCGATCATCTCGCCCAAGCCGTGCACACGCTGGCGCCCGCCTGGGTGCGCGATGGCGCCGACTATGGCGGCGATCTGCTGCCGGACGCCGGCGACGGCGGCCGCATCGAGACCGTCGAATCC
>SBBV01000146.1 GCA_005240015.1 Candidatus Odyssella thessalonicensis
CATGAGCGACGCGCCCAAGATCCGCCTGCGCGGCGTCAAGAAGCGGTTCGGCGAGAAGGTCGTGCTCGACGGCATCGACCTCGACGTGGCCGCGGGCGAGTCGGTCATCATCATCGGCGGCTCGGGCACCGGGAAATCGGTGACGCTGAAATGCATCCTCGGCCTGCTCGAGCCCGAGGAGGGCACGATCGAGGTCGACGGCGAGGACGTGACCAAGCTCGCGGGGCGTGAGCGCGAGCGCGTCAACGCCAAGATCGGCATGCTGTTCCAGGGCGCCGCGCTGTTCGACTCGCTGCCGGTCTGGGAAAACGTCGCGTTCGGCCTCATCGAGGGCAAGGGCACCGACCGCAAGGCCGCCAAGGACGCCGCGATCAAGGCGCTGGCGCAGGTGGGCTTGACCGACGACGTCGGCGAGATGTCGCCGGCCGATCTCTCGGGCGGGATGAGGAAGCGCGTCGGGCTTGCGCGCGCGATCTGCGCCAAGCCCGAGATCCTGTTCTTCGACGAGCCCACCACCGGCCTCGATCCGATCATGGGCGACGTCATCAACGAGCTCATCGTCAAGACCGTGCGCGACATGGGCGCCACCGCCGTCACGATCACCCACGACATCGCGAGCGCGCGCAAGATCGGCCACCGCATCGCGATGCTGCACGACGGCAAGATCGTCTGGGCCGGCACGGTCGCCGCGATCGACCGCTCCGGCAACCCTTACGTCGACCAGTTCATCCACGGCCGCGCCGAGGGTCCGATCCGCATGGCGGTACGGGCGTGAGATGGCGCTCGGGGCCAGCGAGCGTACGGTTTCGATCAGCCCGGGGCTCAGCGGCACCTTGGCGGCGGCCAAACGCAGCGCGCCGCATCCCTGTGTCGTGATGCTGCACGGCTTCGGCGGGCATCGCGACGAGGTTGGCAACCTCTTCGCCAAGCTCGCGCGCCGCCTCGCCAAGCACGGGCTCTCGTCGCTGCGCTTCGATTTTCCCGGCTGCGGCAGGTCCGACGGCGAGTTCGGCGACATCACGGTGCCGCTCTACCGCCGCGCCGCGATCGCGGCGCTGCGTTTCGCGAAATCCGTGCCCGGCGCCGATCCCAACTGCCTCGGCCTGCTCGGCTACAGCTTCGGCGGCGCCATCGCCACCACCTGCCTCGGCGCCGATGCGCCGCGCGCCCGGGCGCTCGTGCTGTGGGCGCCGGTCGGCATGCCGAGCATCGACATGGTCGAGTCGCTCGGCGCCGAGCGCGCGGCCGAGGCCGAGCGCGCCGGTGCGGTCGCCGTGCCCTGGGGCAAGGGCGAGATCCGCCTGAAGCGCGCGTTCTTCCGGAGCCTCGCCGAGGTCAGCCCGCTCGAGGCCATCGCCCATTACGACGGCAGCCTCTACGTGCTTGCCGGCAGCCGCGACCGGCTCGCGAAACATGTCGGCGATTTCTACGCCGCGGCGAAGCGCGCCCGCCGCCGCGAGCAGCGCGTGATCGAGGAGGCCGATCATTTCTTCGGCGCCACCGCGCGCGGCGGCAAGGTGCACGTCGAGGCGCTGCTCGCCGAGACTGCGGGTTTCTTCGCCGCAACGCTGAGAGCCGCCTGATGGCCAAGCCCACCTCGCGCTTCGTCTGCCAGACCTGCGGCGCGACGCACCGGAAATGGTCGGGCAAGTGCGACGACTGCGGCGCCTGGAACTCGATCGTCGAGGAGGCGGTTTCCGAGGCGCTGCCGAAGAGCGTCGCCACCGGCGGGCGCCGGATCGATTTCGTGGCGCTCTCGGGCGCTTCCAGCGACGAGCAGCGCTTCGTCTCCGGCATCGGCGAGTTCGACCGCGTCGCCGGCGGCGGCCTCGTGCCGGGCTCGGCGACGCTCGTCGGCGGCGATCCCGGCATCGGCAAATCCACGCTGCTGCTGCAGGTGACCGCGGCGCTCTCGCAGCACGGCGCCGCCGTCTACGTCTCGGGCGAGGAAGCGGTCGACCAGGTGCGCATGCGCGCCAAGCGCATGGGCCTCGCCCAGGCGCCGGTGCAGCTCGCGGCCGCCACCGCCGTGCGCGACATCGTGGCGAGCCTCGATCTCCCCGAGGCGCCGCTCGCGGCGGTGATCGACTCGATCCAGACCATGTTCGTCGACACGCTCGATTCGGCGCCCGGCACGGTGGCGCAGGTGCGCGCGGCGGCGCAGGAGCTGATCCGCGTCGCCAAGCGCCGCGGCACCGCCCTCCTCCTCGTCGGCCACGTCACCAAGGAAGGCACCATCGCGGGCCCGCGCGTGCTCGAGCACATGGTCGACACCGTGCTCTATTTCGAGGGCGAGCGCGGGCACCATTTCCGCATCCTGCGCGCGGTCAAGAACCGCTTCGGCCCCACCGACGAGATCGGCGTGTTCGAGATGACCGACCGCGGCCTCGTCGAGGTCAGCAACCCCTCGGCCCTCTTCCTCGGCGACCGCGAGGGGAACAAGGTGAGCGGCGCCGCCGTATTCGCCGGCATGGAAGGCACGCGGCCCCTCCTCGTCGAGATCCAGGCGCTGGTGGCGCCGACCGCGTTCGGCACGCCGCGGCGCGCGGTGATCGGCTGGGACGCGGCGCGCCTGCACATGGTGTTAGCGGTTCTCGAGGCACGCTGCGGCGTGCCGCTCGCCGGCCGCGACGTCTATCTCAACGTGGCGGGCGGCCTCAAAGTGCAGGAGCCGGCCGCCGATCTTGCGGTGGCCGCAGCCTTGCTATCGAGCCTCAACGATTGCCCGGTTCCGGCCGAGACGGTTATCTTCGGCGAGATCGGATTGTCCGGAGAGGTGCGCCCGGTGAGCCAGATGGAAAGCCGTCTCAAGGAAGGGGCCAAGCTCGGGTTCGGCGCGGCGATCATGCCGCGCCGGCGCCAGCGCGGGGAGCGCGGCGAGGCCGAGATCGCGCGGCGCGAGATTTCCCATCTCGGCGAGCTCGTGGCGCTGTTCGAGAGAGAGAGCGCCCAACCCCGGCGGCCCGGTCCGCGAGACGCGGCGCCGGCGAAGGGCGCGCGATGAACTGGTTCGATTTCGCGATCATCGGCGTCGTCGCGCTGTCCGGTCTGCTCGCGATGGCGCGCGGCTTCGTCAAGGAGCTGCTCTCGCTCGCGGGCTGGATCATCGCCGCCATCGTCACGGTCTTCACCTACAAGCATCTGAGCGGCCCGGTTCAGGGGATCGTGAAGTCGCAGACCATCGCCGACATCGGCAGCGGGCTCGTGATCTTCCTGGTCGTGCTCGTGATCTGCGGCTTCATCACCTCTTGGATCCCGCGCAAGATGCCGGGCGGCACGTTCGGCTTCTTGGACGGCTTGCTCGGCCTCGTCTTCGGCCTGGCGCGCGGCGCGCTGCTGGTCGCCCTCGCCTATCTTCTGCTCCAGGTCGCGTTCAAGGAGAACAACCTCCCGCCCTGGGTGGTCGCGGCCAAGACCAAGCCCTATCTCGACGAGGGCGTCGCCATCCTGCGGCGCTTGAACCCCGAGGAATGGTTCGAGCGCGGCCGCAAGGCGATCGAGGACGGCACCAAGAAGGCGCCGCAGTAGCCTCTCCCGCCCCGCTTGCGGGGCGGGCTGCACCGCTCAACCCTTCTCGTACTCGTCGTGGCGGCGGAACCAGGGGCCGGTCTCATTGCGTCCTTTTGGGGCGCGGTCGAGCCATTGATACATGTTCCAGAGGCCGTCGAGCCCGCGCGAATAGGCGGAATAGGTGTGATAGACGGCGCCGTCCTGGAGCACGAAGGTGCTCAGGCCCGCGCGATCGCGCGTCCAGGTCTCGATGTCGGTGCCGCACATGGCCGCGAACTGCGCCACGGGCGCGGGGGCCGGCCGGATGTCCATCGCGTGGCCGGCGCGCTCGTAGTTGTAGTCGATGCCCTGGCGCTGCTGCTCCTCGGTGAAGGAGCTGCTGAAGTCGAAGTTGAAGTCACTGCCGAACGACGACGCCCACGGGAAGGTCCAGCCCAGCCGCTTCTTATAGGCCTGCAGCTTCGCCAGCGGCGCGCGCGACACGGCGGTGAACGCCACGTCGTGGTTCAGCAGATGCACGAAGATTCCGTTGAATCCGTCGGCGATGGCCGAGCAGGACGGGCACCCGGCCTTGTAATCCGGCCCGAACATGAAGTGGTAGACGATGAGCTGCGAGCGCCCCTTGAAGAGGTCCTGCAGCGAGGCGCTGCCCGCGTCGGTCTCGAAGCGGTAGTCCTTGTCGATGCGGACCCAGGGCAGCGCCTGGCGCCGCCGCGCCAGCGCGTCGCTCTGCCGCGTGAGCGCCTTTTCCGCCTCGAGCAACTCGACCCGCTCACGCAGCCATTCCTGCCGGGAGACGATGCGGGGGGATGCCGTTTCTTGGATGCGATCCATGAGTGTTCTCCTCTAAATAAGGGGATTGACGCGCGCGGCCGAGCCAGCGGCGCAAGGTCCGCCGTCTCGCCACCATCAGGGCCCGGAGGCCCGCGCCGGAGGTGGCCGCCGGCCGCCGTGAGCTCCGCTCAGCGCTTCTCGTACTCGTCGTGGCGGCGCCACCAGATTTCGTCCAGCCCGTCCTCGTTCCTGCCCTTTGGGGCGAGGTCGAGGAAACGGTAGGTCCCCATCAAGGCCTCGGTGCCGCGGGCGTAGGTGGAGTAGGTGTGGTGGACGGCGCCGTCC
>SBBV01000559.1 GCA_005240015.1 Candidatus Odyssella thessalonicensis
CCGGTCCGCGAACCGCCGCCGATCCCGCGCCGCGCTCAGACCCAGCCGCCGCCCGCTTCGGGCGCGGCCGAGGAAGCGCCGACCGTGCGCGTCGGACGCGAAGCGTCCGCGCGGAAAAGAGCGGCTTGGTCGGCGGCTCACCCTTGTCGTCGACGCGCGCCCGCGTCGGGTCGCGCAGCGGCAAGGTCGGGATCTCGCCCTGCGTCGCGGCGCCGAACGCGGCGCGCAGCGCGCTCACGTTCTGCGGGCGGTTCTGCGCCGGAATGGCGAGGCCGTGGCGCAGCGCGGTCACGAACTGCGCCGGCCACGCGCCGGTGACGGCATCGAGCACCACCGCCGCGGGGTCGAGCGCGCCGCTCGCCATCTCGCGCCGGCGCTTCATCGGATCGGGCGGCGCCTTGCCGGTCGCGAGCCGGAACAGCGTCGCCGCCAGCGCGTAGATGTCGGTCCAGGGGCCGAGCTTGCCGTTGGGCTGGAAATACTCCTCGGCGCGATAGGCGTCGCGCGCCGAGGGCACGGTGCCGCGCTCGGGCGCTCCCAGCGTGCGGCGCACGAGATGCGCGCGCCCCAGCGCCGCGGTGCCGTCGCGGCGGATCGCGATCGCGCCCGGGCAGATGTCGAGATGCAGGAGCCCCGCCTTGTGGATCGCGTCGGTGCCGGCGAACAGCGAGGGCAGGATCTCCTGCACCTCCTCGGGCGAGAGCGCCTCGGTGGGGCCGAGCAGGCGATCGAGCGTGCGCCCGTCGGCGGCCTCGACCACGAGGTAGACCGTGGCGTTGGCCGCGAAGCAGTCGAGCAGCGGCAGCACGTTGGCATGCCGGAAGGTCGCGAAGTCGACCGCGAGCGCCTGCACCTCGGCGACGCCGGCCGCGAACAGCGGGCGGAAATCGGGATCGAGCGGCTCGACGCCGTGCGCGGTCTCCTCGGTCGCGGCATCGGGCCGCCGCCGCGCGATGCCGGGCGGCAGGAACTCGAGCAAGGTCACGCGCCGCGCGCTCGCCGCATCATGCGCGCGGTAGACCGGCCCGTCCGGCCCGCCGCGGGCCAGGGTCTGCTCGATGCGATAGCGCCCGACCACGGTGCCGGGCGGAAGGATGTCGGCCGAGTCCATCGTGGCGTTCAGCAGTTCCTGCGCGAGCGCTTATAGGTCCAAAATCCGATCATGTCGCGGGCCCAGCTTGGCACTGCCCGACCCTCGCCCTAGAGTGAGGCGGTCGTCGCGCGAGCGCAACGAGCACGAGGGAGGAGGAATATGATTCGACACACTCTGGCGGCGGCCGTCCTGGCCGCCGGCTGCGCGGCCGGAACCACGGTCCAGGCCGACACATATCCTTCGCGGCCGATCCAGTTCATCGTACCGTTCACCGCCGGAAACGCCATCGACATCATCGGACGCGCCTTCGCCGACGCGTTCAAGAACGAGATCGGCGGCACCGTCGTGGTGGTCAACCGCGACGGCGCTGCCGGCATGATCGCGATGGCAGCCGTGGCCAATGCCGCGCCCGACGGCTACACGCTTTTCTTCGGCCCCAACGGCCAGCTCACGCTCCAGCCGCATCTGCGCAAGAACCTCCCCTACAAGGTCGATCAGGTGGTGCCGATCTGCCTCACCTTCGAGTCGCCCTTCGCGATCGTGGTGCGTCCCGACTCGCCCTACAAGACCTTCGCCGACCTGATCGAGGCGGGACGCAAGGCGCCCGGCAAGATCTCCTACGGGCTTTCCGGCATCGGCTCGATCCCGCATCTCCTGTTTCACATGGTCGCGGTGCGCGCCAAGACCGAGTTCAACGTCGTCGCCTACAAGAACTATGCGCTGCTCGTGCCCGACATCACCGCGGGCCGGACCGAGTTCGGCGTGATGGCGTTCGGATCCTTCCAGAGCCCGCCGATGAAGTTGCTGGCGGTGCTGCGCGAGAAGCGCCATCCGCGCTACCCCGACGTGCCGACTACGACCGAGCTCGGTTTCCCCGCGGAGAGTGCCGCGTTCGGCGGCCTCTACGCGCCCGCCGGCACGCCCAAGCCGGTGCTCGACAAGATCGAGGCGGCGTGCGAGCGCGCGCTCAAGGCGCCCGCCACGCGCAAGGTGTTCGAGGACACCGGGCAGGCGACCGAATTCGAGGGCCGCGCAGGCTTCGCCAAGCGCCTCGCCGCGGACTCGAAGAACAAGGCCGAGGCGGTGAAGCTGCTCGACCTGAAGGTGCAGTAGCAGCGCGCAGAGCCGCAAACCGCAGAGACGAGGGAATCCGATGGCAGAGCCGCCCGCGGCCGGACGGCCCAACCTCCTGTTCATCATCACCGATCAGCAGAAAGCAGAGCATCTCGGCTGCTACGGCAACGCGCTGGTGCGCACGCCCAACATCGATCGCCTCGCGGCGCGCGGGTGGAGCGCGGACCGGCTGTTCGTGGCGACACCGATCTGCATGCCGAACCGCGCCACGCTGATGACGGGGCGCATGCCCTCAGTGCACGGCGTGCGTCACAATGGGATCCCGCTCTCGCTCGACGCCACTACCTTCGTCCATCTGCTGCGGGACGCCGGGTATCGCACCGCGCTCATCGGCAAGTCGCATCTCCAGAACTTCACCGGCACGCCCTCGCTGGTGCCGAAGCCGCGCTATCGCGGCGACCTGCCGCGCGCCGCGCATGCGGAGGCGTGGATGGAGGCGCACGCGCCGGAGGCCTACGAGCAGGAATGGCCGCCGCGCTGGCGCGATCCCGATTTCGAGATGCGCCTCCCGTTCTACGGCTTCGAGCGCGTGCGCCTCTGCATCGAGCACGGCGACGAGGTGGGCGGGCACTACGAGCGCTGGCTGCGCGCTCGGGCCGACGCCAACGCGCTGCGCGGACCGAAGAACGCGACGCCGACGCCCGGCATCGCCTGCCCGCAGGCCTGGCGCACGCGCGTGCCGGAGGAGCTCTACACGACGAGCTACGTCGCCGAGGAGACGATCCGCGCCTTGCGCGACTACGCCAATGGCGGCGCGCGGCCCTTCTTCATCCAGTGCTCGTTCCCCGATCCGCATCACCCGTTCACGCCGCCGGGCAAGTACTGGTCGATGTACGACGCGGCCGACATCACGCTGCCGCCCTCGTTCAGGCCGGCCGGCAACCGCACGCCGCCGCATGTGCGCTGGCTGCACGCCCAGCGCGACGCCGGCAAGGCGGTGAAGCACACGCCGGCGCTGTTCGCCTGCACCGAGCGCGAGGCACGCGAGGCGATGGCGCTCTCCTTCGGCATGATCGCGATGATCGACGACGCGGTGGGCCGCGTGCTCGCCGAGCTCGAGCGGCTCGGCCTCGCCCGCAACACCGTCGTCGTGTTCACGACCGATCACGGCGACTTCATGGGCGAGCACCAGCTGATGCTCAAAGGCCCGATCCACTACGACGCCATCATCCGCTGCCCGTTCGTCTGGTTCGATCCCGAGCGCCCGGCCGGCGGGCGGCGCAGCGCCGAGCTCTGCCAGGCCCCCGACATCCCGGTGACGATCCTCGACCGCGCCGGGCTCGCGCCGTTCCACGGCGTGCAGGGCCGCTCGCTGCTGCCGCTCATCGCCGGCGAGGCGGCCGGCCGCGACCACGTGCTGATCGAGGAGGAAGGCCAGCGCGTCTATCTCGGCTTCGACCGCCGCGCCCGCGTGCGCACGCTCATCGACGGGCGCTGGCGGCTCAGCGTGTACGACGGCGCCGCCTGGGGCGAGCTCTACGACCGGCGCGAGGATCCCCACGAGATGGTCAATCTCTGGGACGATGCCGGCTACGCGGCGCCGCGCGCGGAGATGCTGGAGAAGCTCGCGCAGGCGATGATCGGCGTGTCGGATACGAGCCCGCACCCGACGGCGATCGCCTGAAGCGGCGGACGCGGCGATGGCGCGCAACCTTCCCGATCTCGTGGGCGGCGCGCTGCTGATGGCACTCGCGGCGGGTGCTCTCTATTTCCTCGGCCCGCTGCCGCTGGGTACCGCGGCGCGCCCCGGCGCCGCCTTCCTGCCGACGATCGTGGCGGCGCTGATCGCGGTGCTGGGCGCGCTCGTGTTGGCGCGCGGTATCTTCGGCCTGACCGACAAGATCGAGGCTGGCCGCCTGCGTCCGTTCGCGGCCGTGCTCGGCGCCATCGC
>SBBV01000455.1 GCA_005240015.1 Candidatus Odyssella thessalonicensis
GTGTCGTCCTCGGTCACGACCTGGCCGCTGCCGCCGCCGCTCGAGAAACCGCATTGCGGCGAGAGGCCGAGCTGATCGATGGGGCAGTATTTCGCCGCCGCGTCGATGCGGCGCTTCAGCGCGTCGGCGGACTCGAGCACCGGCGTCTTGGTGCTGACGAGCCCCAGGATCACGGTCTTGCCCTTGGGCACGAAGCGAAGCGGCTTGAAGTCGCCGGCGCGGTCGGTGTCGTACTCGAGGAAATAGCCGTCGACGTTGATCTGGTTGAACAGCACCTCGGCGATCGGGTCGTAGCCGCCCTCGGCCATCCAGGCACCCTTGAGATTGCCGCGGCAGAGATGCATGCCGACGGTCATGCTCGCGGGCTTTCCCGCGATGGCGGCGTTGATGAGCTTCGCGTAGGTGCGCGTGAGCTCGTCGGGGTCCTCGCCGCGCGCCACCACGTCGTGGCGCGCCTTGTCGTCGCAATTGCACGGCATCGCCGTGTCGTCGAGTTGCAGATAGGTGCAGCCCTCCTTGGCGAGATCGGCGATCTCGTCCTGGTAGATCTTGACGAGATCGGCGAAGAACGCCTCGCGGTCCTTGTAGACCGAGGTCTCGTAGGCCTTGGGCCCGAGGAAGTAGTGCATGACCGGCGGCGAGGCGACGGTGACCTTGGGCGTGCCTTTGCGCACCACGGATTTCAGGAATTTGTAGTCGTCGGCGATGATGCGGTGCTTGCGCCGCAGCTTCGCCTTGGCATAGGGCGAGGCGGCGACGCCGATGATCTGCGTCTCGGTGCGGAAGCCGAGCGTGCCGTCGCGCAGGCCGAAGCCTTCGACCGAATCGATGAAGCCCGCGGACCAGCTCCGGCGGCGGAACTCGCCGTCGGTGATCGACTTGAGGCCGAGATCCTCCTGGAACGCGACGATCTCGCGGATCGCCTCGTCCTGCACCTTGGTGAAGCCGGCATCGTCGAGCTTGCCGGCCTTGTGCGCGCGCGCCGCTTCGATGAGGCGCGGGGCGCGCAGGAAACTGCCGACATGCTCGGCGCGGAAGGGCGGCTTGAGGCGCGTCTGGACCGTCATCGCTGAATTTCCTGGTGATCGAACGAGCGCTTGAATATCGCAACCGGGAGTGCGGTCAAGCGCACCGCTGCCCACCAAACGCCCACTCACAAACGCCCATCTTCAGCGAAGCGAAGGATTTCACCTCCACCGCCAGCCTCCTGGCAATTGACGCTGGATCCTTCGCTGCGCTCAGGAGGACGGTTTGGGTTAGCCTATCACGAATCCGGCAGCGCGGCCGTCATCTCCTTGATCCACGCGGCATCGGCGCCAGGGATGGTGGTGAGCTCGCGCGCGGCCTCGGCCTTGGTCTGCGCCAGGCACACCATCACCTGCGGCGCGTCGCCGTCGTCGGGCTGGCACGCGAATTCGAGGCGGAAGCCGTTGGGGTCGTAGAAGTAGATGCCGAGCAGGCCCGGCAGCTGCGGGATCGGGCCGTTGTAGGGGATCTTGTTGGCCTTGAGGCGCGCCTCGATCTCCTTGAAGCGCTGCGGGGTCACCACGAACGCGCAGTGCTGCATCGCGCCGATCGCGTTGCGGTTGGCCTTGGGCTCCTTGCCCTTGGGGATCTCGAAGAACGCGATCGTGCTGTCGTTGCCCATGTCGAAGAAGTAGTGGCGGATCTCCTCGTAGGGCGGATTGCCGCGATTGCCGGGGCCGGTGCCCAAGCCCGGCGGCACCTTCATCGCGTGGACGAGCGGCATGCCGAGCACGCGCGTGTAGAACTCGGCCGTCTTCTTCATGTCGTCGGTGCAGAGCGCCAGGTGATGCACGCCGCGCGTGAACGCGCGCACCGACGTCTTGCGCTTGGTCGCGATGGCGCCTTCCATGGGTGCCTCCTCGATCTACGGGCGGGCGAAAATAGTACGCCGATGAAAGTAAAGGGAAAGCCGTCGGCGCGCATACCCCTTCCCCCTTTGGAGGGAAGTCGCCGGCCCCTCACCCCTACCCTCTCCCCGCCGGGGAGGGGGATTCGGCCAGTGCAAAGTAAAGCTGATTGAGATCGGGGCGCCTCGCCAGCTCGGCCGTATCGCTTTCCAGCGCGATGCGGCCCTTGATCATCACGTAGGCGCGCACGGCGGCGGCGAGCGCTATGTCGAGCTTCTGCTCGACGAGCAGGATCGTGAGCCCCTGCGCCTGCAGCGCCTCGAGCGCGCGGCGGATCTCGGCGACGATCAGCGGCGCCAGACCCAGGAACGGCTCGTCGAGCAGCAGAAGCCGCGGTGCCGACATCAGCGCGCGGCCGATCGCGAGCATCTGCTGTTCGCCGCCCGAGAGCGTGCCGGCAAGCTGCGCGCGGCGCTCGTGGAGGCGCGGAAATAGCTTGTAGACGTAGTCGTAGCGCTCCGCGAGCGACGAACGCTTCGCGTTCGCCGCCCCGTTCGCCTTGAGGCGGATGGCGCCCAGGCGCAGATTGTCGGCCACCGTGAACGGCGCGAAGATCTGCCGACCCTCGGGCACCAGCACGAGGCCGGCCGCGACGATGGCGTGGCTCGGCCGGCGCACGATCTCGCGGCCGTCGAACAGGATCGAGCCGCCGCGCTGGCGGATCGTGCCGGTGA
>SBBV01000417.1 GCA_005240015.1 Candidatus Odyssella thessalonicensis
CGAGCGCTACCTCTTTTCCTCCGCGCTGAGTTTGAAGAAGGCGCTGCGGCCCATCGCCTGCACCTTCTGCTCCACCGTGGCCCCGTCGCGCTTCAGGGTGAGCGCGATCGCGGGGCCTTTCTCGCCGGCGGCCCAGAGCTTGCGGTAGAGATCGGCCTGGCCCGAGATCGCCTGGCCCTCGACCTTCACGATCACGTCGCCGCGGCGGAGGCCCGCGCGCGAGGCCGGGCTGTCGGGCTGCACGCCGCCGATGGCGACCTCGCCGTTCTCGCCCTCGCTGCTGACGATGCCGAGCCAGACGCGCTCCTTGCCGCTGCGCCTGCCGAGCGCGAGCAGGTCGCCGAGCACGGGCGGCAGATGGTCGATCGGGATGAACATGTTGCCCGGCATGGACACGTTCTCGCCGGCGGCGTTGCGAACCGCGAGCGAGCCGATGCCGACGAGGCGCCCGTCGGGCGTCAACAGCGGCGCGCCGCCGAAGGCCGGGTATTGCGGCGTCGTGAAGATCGCGTCGGCAAGCAGATACTCCCAGTAGCCGGCGAATTCGCGGCGGGAGACGACCGTCGCCGGCGTCACGTCGACATCGCCGATGCGGCTTGCGACATAGACCGTGTCGCCGTGCTTCAGACTCTTGGCGCTGGCGAGCTCGACCGCGCGGATGCGCTCGCTGAAATTGGCGCGCAGCAGACCGAAGCCGGTGTCGTAGTCGTAGGCGACCACCTTCGCTTCAACCTCGTCGCCGGTTGCGGTCGTCACGACGACGCGGTTCGCCTCGAGGATCAAATAGCCGACGGTCAGCACGAGGCCGTCGGAGCCGATGACGATGCCGCTGCCCTGGCGCTCGGTGCCGAGCGTGCGCGCCGAGCGCGCGTTCTCCGGGATCTGCGCCGCGATGCCGACCACGGCGCGCACCGCCTCCTGCATGCGGCTCTCGCCCGGCGCCGAGCGCGATTGCGCGGCCACGGCTGCCGCCCACGCGACGACGGCAAGAGCGGCGAAAGCAGAGGGAAGTCCAAGATTGCGCGGCATCGCGGCCAACTCCCCGTTGGACTTGCTGCGGCCGTGCCAGTCTGGACCGTGCGGGGGGCCGGCGGCAAGAGAGACGCGCGCGTGCAAGTCTCTGTTCGCCGGGCTGCGTGATATTGTCCCCGGCATGCTTGGCCGGCTCTACACGGAGCAATACCCCTCCTTCGGCGACTTTGATCGTGAGGCCCTGCGCCGCTTGATCCGTCGCGCGCAGCGGCCCGCCTGTCAAATGGCCGAAATCGGCTCCTGGCTCGGTGCCGGGAGCACCCGCGTCTTCATCGAAGAGCTCGCAGCAATCAAGGGAGCGGTCCTGCACTGCATCGACACGTGGCGGGGCAGTCCGGGCGTCGTCGCGCACCAGGCAATCGCGCGCGACTTCGACGTGCTCGCCACGTTCAGGGCGAATGTAGAGGCCGCTGGCGGCGTCGGCCTCGTGCGTGCAATGCAGCTGCCGAGCGTGGACGCCGCGCGGCTGTTCGTCGATGCCAGTCTCGATCTCGTTTTCATCGACGCGGATCATCGCTATGGTTCGACCGCGGCCGACATCGCGGCATGGCCGCCCAAGATCCGCCCGGGCGGCATCCTCTGTGGCCACGACTGCGAGATGCGCCCCGGCGACGCACGCGCGGCGCTGACGCACTATCGCGATTGTGACGCCGTGGCGTGGCCCACCTCCGCGATCCCCACGGTTCATCCGGGCGTGATCCTCGCCGTCGCGGAGGCCTTTGGCGACGATGTCACACTGTTCTCGGAAGAGCCGATCACGCTCGAGGATGGCCGCGAGGGACGGTCGAGTCTCTGGTATCGATGGCAGGCGGCCAACTAGGCGAGGGCGCAGCGCCGCGGGCGACGGAGATGCCTCACCAGCAGCGGCGCCGTTCGAACGCGGTCTTGCTGCGGCGTCGCCAGTCTGAACCGCGCCCCGTCGGGCGGCAAGCGGTCAGCGCGCTCCGGCGCGCTCCAGGATGTTAACGATCTCGGCAAAGTTGCGCCGCTTGGCATGCGCGAGCGGCGAGACGCCGTCGCGATCGGCGATGTTCACATCGGCACCGCCGCCCACCAGCAGGCGCACGATCTCGACATGGCGCGGGCCGCCCTCGCCGAGGATGATGGCCTCGAGCAGCGCCGTCCAGCCGAGCCGGTTGACGTGGTTGACGTTGATGCGCGTCTTCAGCATCTCGCGCACCACCTCGACGTGGCCGCGCTCGGCGGCGGGAAGGATGCAGTTGCCGCCATATTGGTTGGACGCGTTCACGTTGGCGCCGGCCGCGACCATGATCCGCACCAGCTCGACGTTGCCGGCGACGCACGCGATCATAAGCGCCCCCTGGGGCGTGTCGTCCTCGGCGTCGACATCGGCGCCCGCGGCGATAAGCCGGCGCGCCACGGCGTTGTGACCTCCATAAGCGGCGGCGATGAGCGGGTTTACGCCGCGCGCGCCGCGCGCCTTCGGGTCGGCGCCGGCCTTCAGCAATGTTTCGATGCGCGCGAGATCGCCGGCGCGGGCGGCGGCGATCAAGTCGCGATTCGCGTCGGCCTTGGTCGGCATGGCGAACGCCAGTATCAGCATTGCGGCGGGCAGCGCCAGCCGCAGGGCAGGGCGCCAGGGCCTCACCAGCAGCGGCGCCATTCGATCGCGGTGACCGTGTTGCGCGGCCAGTCATCGCGCCTCAGGCGGAAGCGGTTGTGGCCGTCGAACACCGCCCACCAGGTGACCGGGCCCCCATATTCGGTCAGCCGGCGCTCGCCCTCGATGAACAGCAGCACGCGGTCGTTCAGCACGTGCAGCACCTGATAGCGCTCGCGGCGCGTCTTCCCATCGCGGTGCAGCGACAGCTCGACGTGCCTGCCGTCGGCGCTGATGCGGTACTCGTACCACTGGGCTTGGCAGCCCGCGGACTTGCGGCCGATGCGCGGATCCTGGGCTTCCCAGCGGCCTGACAGCGCGTGCAGCGGATTGAACGTCGTCTCGCCCAGAGTCGCGAA
Source organism: Candidatus Odyssella thessalonicensis (assembly GCA_005240015.1). Classification (GTDB taxonomy): domain Bacteria; phylum Pseudomonadota; class Alphaproteobacteria; order Bin65; family Bin65; genus SBBV01. The sequence goes on from SBBV01000417.1 coordinate 3,013, forward strand.
CGAAGCCCAGACCGGTATCGCCGCCCCCAAGGCAAGCGAATGGAGACGTCCCCCCTTACGCATCACGGCACCCCATACCCCCGTATCCCGCCGCCTTGTGCGCCGTTTGACTCTGACGCCAAGGCAGGCGCGCTGGCAAGCGGCAAGGGGTTAACGCGCCGCGGCCGGCGCGGCTTGGGGATCGTTCCGGGCCTCCTTACATAAAGGGCTGACCCCGCCGCCCGATCTGAGGCAGTCTCGCCGCCTGATGAACAGCGAAAATCCCAAGACCGGAGCGCCGGCGCCCACGCCCGATGCCGGCGACGACGACATCCCGTTCGAGCCGTTCGACGAGGCCCCGCCGAAGGTGGGGACCGCGAAGCCGGCGGGACCGGTCACGGCGATGGTTGCGGCGGCCGCCGACGCCCCGTATCTCAACGCACTCAACC
>SBBV01000329.1 GCA_005240015.1 Candidatus Odyssella thessalonicensis
CCCGTCGAGCCGCCGGCCTCTCCTTATAATACTCTTCTGAGGATTCCGCATGATCGGCCGCATTGCCCGCCTTTTCTTCGGCTCGGCCAATGAGCGCTTTTTGAAGTCGCTCCAGCCCATCGTCGACGAGATCAACGCGCTCGAGAAGGACGTGGCGCCGCTCACGGACGAGAAGCTGCGCGAACGCACGGCGTGGCTCAAGAAGCGCCTCGCCGATGGCGAGGACCTCGACGACATCCTGCCCGACGCGTTCGCCACGGTGCGCGAGGCGGCCAAGCGCACGCTCGGCGAGCGCCACTTCGACGTCCAGCTGATGGGCGGCGTCGTCCTCCACCGCGGCATGATCTCGGAGATGAAGACCGGCGAAGGCAAGACGCTGGTCGCGACCCTGCCGGTGTATCTGAACTCGCTCGAGGGCAAGGGCGTCCACGTCGTCACGGTGAACGACTACCTCGCCAAGCGCGACTCGGAGTGGATGGGCCGCGTCTACAAGTTCCTGGGCCTCACGGTCGGCTGCATCGTGCACGAGCTCACCGACGATCAGCGGCGCGAGCAGTATGCCTGCGACGTCACCTACGGCACCAACAACGAGCTCGGCTTCGACTACCTCCGCGACAACATGAAGTATTCGATCGCGGAGATGGTGCAGCGCCCGTTCAACTACGCGATCGTGGACGAGGTCGATTCGATCCTCATCGACGAGGCGCGGACGCCGCTGATCATCTCGGGCCCGGCCGAGGACAGCTCCGAGCTCTACCGCGCGGTCAATGCGCTGATCCCGAAATTGAAGCCCGAGCACTACGACAAGGACGAGAAGACCCGCACCGTGGCGCTCACCGAGGCCGGCCAGGAAGTGGTCGAGGACATGCTGCGCGAGGTCGGCATCGTCAAAGAAGGCAGCATGTACGACATCAACCACATCTCGGTCGTGCATCACGTCAACCAGGCGCTGCGCGCGCACAAGCTGTTCACGCGCGACGTCGACTACATGATCCGCAACGGCCAGGTGATGATCGTCGACGAGTTCACCGGCCGCATGATGGAGGGCCGGCGCTATTCGGACGGCCTGCACCAGGCGCTCGAGGCCAAGGAGGGCGTCGCGATCCAGGCCGAGAACCAGACGCTCGCCTCGATCACGTTCCAGAACTATTTCCGCCTCTACCCGAAGCTCGCCGGCATGACCGGCACGGCGATGACCGAGGCGGCGGAGTTCCAGCAGATCTACAAGCTCGAGGTCGCCGAGATCCCGACCAACAAGCCGATGATCCGCGACGACCATTCGGACGAGGTCTACCGCACCGGCGCCGAGCGCGACACCGCGGTGATCGCGCTGATCGAGGACTGCCACAAGCGCGGCCAGCCGGTGCTGGTCGGCACGGTCAGCATCGAGAAGTCCGAGCAGCTCGCGGCCAAGCTCGCCAAGAAGAAGCTGCCGCACGAGGTGCTCAACGCCCGCAACCACGAGCGCGAGGCGCACATCATCGCGCAGGCGGGCAAGCCCGGCGCGATCACGATCGCGACCAACATGGCCGGCCGCGGCACCGACATCAAGCTCGGCGGCAATTACGAGATGCGCGTCCAGGACGAGCTCGTGGACGTCGCCGATCCCGCCGAGCACGAGAAGCGCACCGCCAAGATCAAGGAAGAGGTGGAGGCCGCCAAGCAGAAGGTGCTCGCGGCCAGCGGTCTCTACGTGATCGGCACCGAGCGCCACGAGAGCCGGCGCATCGACAACCAGCTGCGCGGCCGCTCCGGCCGCCAGGGCGATCCCGGCAACTCGAAGTTCTTCATCTCGCTCACCGACGACCTGATGCGCATCTTCGGCTCGCAGCGCCTCGACGTGTGGCTGGGGCGTCTCGGCTTGAAGGAAGGCGAGGCGATCATCCACCCCTGGGTCGACAAGGCGCTCGAGAAGGCGCAGCGCAAGGTGGAAGAGCGCAACTTCGAGATCCGCAAGAACTTGCTGCGCTTCGACGACGTGATGAACGACCAGCGCAAGGTCATCTACGAGCAGCGCATCCAGATCATGCGCGCCGAAGACGTCTCGGAGCTCGTCTCCGACATGCGCGCCGAGCTGATCGAGGAGATGGTGGCGACGGCCATCCCGCCCGGCACCTATGCCGAGCAGTGGAACGTGCCCGAGCTGCACGACCGCGTGCAGCAGATCTTCGGCCTCGATCTGCCGGTCAAGGACTGGGCCGCCGAGGAAGGCATCGCCGACGAGGAGGTGGCCGAGCGCATCAAGAAGGCCGCCGACGAGCACATGGCGAAGAAGACCGCGCAATACGGCGCCGACATCATGCGCATGGCCGAGAAGAGCCTATTGCTGCAGATCCTCGACCAGACCTGGAAGGATCACCTGCTCCATCTCGACTACCTGCGCCAGGCGATCAATCTGCGCGCCTACGGCCAGAAGGACCCGCTGATCGAATACAAGCGCGAAGCCTTCGAGATGTTCCACCGCATGATGGCGGACCTCCGGGAAACCATCACCGGCGTGCTCGCGCATCTCGAGATCCGGATGCAGGACGAAGCGGCGGCCGAGCCGATCCCGATGCCGCGCCGCCCGCAGCGCATCGTCGAGGAGCATCCCGATCCTTCCGCGCTCGCCGCCACCGGGACCGACGGGTTGCCGCTTGGCTTCCCCGAGGCGGGACCCGGCGAGGGCGGCGTCACCACGCTGCGCCCGGTCAGGAGCCGCAGCGCCGCCGCCGACGTCGATCCCAACGATCCCGCCACCTGGGGCAAGGTCTCGCGCAACGCGCCCTGCCCCTGCGGCTCGGGCAAGAAGTACAAGCACTGCCACGGCGCGCTGGCGTAGCGGTGCACGGTTCGCTCAGGCGGCCCGCACTGCGCATTTGAGCGGCACCGGCCTTACTTTCGGGCCGAGTCGGTCCGCTCTCAAGGCTTGATCAGCTTTACGACCTCGACAAGCGCGGAGATCGCTTGCGCAACCTGATTGATGCGCTCGGCGACTTTCTTGTTCTCCTGAATCGCCTTTTCGAGCTGCTCGATGGCGCCGGTGACCTTCTCTGTTGCTCTCGCAAGTTTCTGCGCATGGTCGCCGATCTCCGCATCCGCTATTGATATGAGAAGATCGGAAAGCCGCTGATATTGGCGCTCGAGTTGCTTCTCCCTTAGGGGGTCGCGCTCCGCGGCCCACATGTCGCGCAGCTTTTGAACGGCCTCGACAGTCGTCGTCATGGTGCTCACCCTTTCGGCCGCGGAGCGAAGACCTCAAGGATTGAGGCCAAATCCTCGACGGTCTTGCGGTAGGCCCTGATGTCTTCGAACGAGATGGAATCGGTCTCTAGCGATTCCCTCAGCTTTGCGTGGGCTTTGACCATTCTGGTCGCTGCCTCGGCCACTTTCGGAAAGGCGAGCTTGATCGCCTGATCGCGCTCGAACGCGAGGCGGTTGACTTCGGCTGCGTAACGCCGGTCGGTGATGCTGTACGTGTTTGCCTTGAGGACCCGCTGGGCCGCCATGCGGGTACGGTCGTTCGACGCGAGCGCGCCGTTGTAGAGCCCGCCATTCGCACGGAACAGCGCGGCCAGGCTTTCACCGATTTCCTCGATTGCCGGATGGATGGCCGGCACAATTTCCTTGATCGCCTGCGACTTCTGGCGCTCGACAATGAAGCGCCCTACCTGTTCAACCGCCCGACCAATGGCATTTAGGTGTGCGTCGGTGATCTGCTTCGCGCCGGCTTCGGTTCGTAGCGAGGACAGGCTGGCGACCAATTTTCCGGAGGCGGCTTTAAGTTCGGCTTCCTGCGTGTCGAGCATGAGCTTCTGGAGCAGCGCGCCGTAGTCTTGGACCACGGCGACCGCGCCGATGATCTGCCGCATCCGCTGTGACGTAAACGAGCCGTCGAGCTCCGGCTGCCGCCGCCCCTGTCGCCCCGGCATTTCTTGAATCGCCGGAAGCAGGGCAAGGCCTGGCGTTAGCGCTAAGAGGCGCGCGCTCGTTTCCAGTTCGTCCTTCCGCAGATCGGCCAGCTGGGCTTTCGCGGTTCCGCCGAAAGCCTCCGAGCTCTTGGCGAACTCGACGATGGCCGTGCGCTGAGAACTATTGAGGCCGCATGCGGCCGTGAGCATCGCCACGAGCAGCGCCGGCATCGGTCTAACGGATCTGCGGAACGATCGCGCTGCCTTGATTGCCAAGAAAACCCTCCCCGATAAGTTGCAGAGCAACTATCTGCTGATGCTCGCATTGCTTGTATGGGGGCCAGCGGTAGCCGCAAAGTGAGGTGCATCACACTTCCCGAGGGGCCGCGCCCGGCCCGGCGCACTCCTTGACGGCGGGATGCGGGCACATTTCATCTGCTGTATGGCGAGCGAAGCGGCACACGCAGCCGGCCGGCCGCCGCCGCCGGGAGGGATGGACCCCATGCCCCAGCACATCGGCATCGTCGCCTGCTCCGCCGAGGGCGCAGCCCTCTGCTATCGCACGATCTGCACCGAAGGCCCCCGGCTGCTCGGCGGCCACGCGCACCCCGAAGTGTCGATGCACACCCATTCGCTCGCCGACTACGTGGCGTGCCTCGGGCGCCAGGACTGGCGCGGCGTCGCCGAGCTGATGCTCGCCTCGGCCAACAAGCTCGCCAAGGTCGGCGCCGATTTCCTGATCTGCCCCGACAACACGATCCACGAGGCGCTGCCTCTGGTCGAGCCGCGTTCGCCGTTGCGTTGGCTGCACATCGCCGAGGTCGTCGCCGCTGCAGCCGCCGAGCGCGGATTCCGGCGCCTGGGCCTCACCGGCACGCGCTGGCTCGTCGACGGCGCGGTCTATCCCGAGAAGCTCGCCCGGCGCGGTCTCGCCTTCGTGCGGCCGAGCGCCGCCGAGCGCGACGAGACCAACCGCATCATCATGGACGAGCTGGTCCTCGGCGTGTTCAAGCCCGAAGCGACGGCGTACCTGCAGCGCGTCATCGCCCGGATGAAGGACGAGGGCTGCGATGCC
>SBBV01000387.1 GCA_005240015.1 Candidatus Odyssella thessalonicensis
CTGCATCTACGCTCTTTGTGCTTCGAGGCGCAGCGAACGCCACTTGGCGTTCGCTGCGCCTCGAAGCACGTAGAGCGTAGATGCAGCGCTAACGCCGTGGTTCGGCCTGGCGGATCCAGATCGCGGTGTCGTGGAAGGCGGCGCCGCCGTTGGGGAGGCCGGGGTCGGCGCTGATCAGCGCGTTGATGCCGATGCCCTCCTCGAAGGCGCGGTTGGGCCAGATGCTCTCGACCACGACCACGCCGCGCTGCAGCCCCGCGAACGGGCGCACATGGATCACGAGCGAGCCGCGCTGATTGCCGATGCGCACGCGGTCGCCCTCCTTGACGCCGAGATCGCGGCAGTCCTCGGGATGCATGAGGATCGTCGGGCGGACCTCCTTGGCCTTCGAGGTCGGCGTCTCGGTGAAGGACGAGTTGAGATAATTGCGCGCCGGGGCGGCCACGAGGCGGAAGGGCCGGTCGTGGTCGGGCTCGTCGATGACGTCGCAGAAATCGGGAAAGGCCGGCAGCCGCGCATGATCGGGGCCGATGCGCGACCAGTCGGGCTTGAAGTGGAACTTGCCGTCGGCGTGGCCGAAGCCGTCGAGGAAATGCTGCTTCTCGAACGGCCGCACGTAGTCGCGCCAGCGCCCCTCCGCGACGGCGTCGGCGCCGGGCAGGCCCGAGGCCTTCACGGTGGCGTCGATGATCGACCACGCATCCATGGAATGGCCGGGGTGCTGGGCGCCGAGGCGCCGCGCGAGCTGGCAGACGACCCAGTGATTGTCGCGCGCCTCGGCGTAAGGCTCGATCACCGGGCGCGCAACGAAGAAATGCGTGTGGCCGCCCGAGATGTAGAGATCGGGATGCTCGAGGAACGTCGTCGCGGGCAGCACGATATCGGCCATCTCCGCCGTCTCGGTCAGGAACTGCTCGTGCACGCAGACGAACAGATCGTTGCGGCGGAAGCCCTCGCGCACCTTCACGAGCTCGGGCGCCACCGACATCGGGTTGGTGTTCTGGATGAAGATGCCCATCACCGGCGGGCCATCGCCGATATCGCGCCGATCGCCCACTAGCACCGGGCCGATGCGCGACTGGTCGAGGATGCGCGTCGACTTGTCTTGCACGTCGAGGCCTTCGAGCAGCGTGGTGTTGAGGCCGTAGCCGCCCGACTGGCTGTAGAGGGCACCCCCGCCCTTCACCTTCCACTTGCCGCCGACGACGGCGAGCGCGCTCACCGCATGCATGCTGGCGGCACCGTTGCGCGAGCGCGTGAAGCCGTAGCCGATGCGCAGGAACGCGGCCCGCGCGCGCCCATAGAGCCGCGCGAACGACACGATGCGCTCGGCCGGAACGCCGGTGATCGCCGCCGCCCATTCGGGCGTGCGCGTCTCGAGATGGCGCTCGAACTCCTCCCAGTCCTTGCCGTAGCGCGCGAGATACTCGCGGTCGGCCATCCCCTCCTTGAACATCACGTGCATCATCGCGCAGGCGAGCGCGCCGTCGGTGCCGGGCCGGACGAGGATGTACTCGTCGGCCTGCTCGCAGGTCGCCGTCTTGTAGACGTCGACCACGACGAAGCGCGCGCCGCGCACTTTCCGGGCGCGCGCCACATGCGTCATCACGTTGACCTGGGTGTGGACCGGGTTGCCGCCCCACATCACGATGAGGTCGGACTCGATCATCTCGCGCGTGTCGGCGCCCCACTTGGCGCCGTGGCCCGCGCGCCAGCCGGCATCCGAGAGCATGTTGCAGATCGTGAAGTGCTCGCGCGAATACTTCATCTCGTGGCGCAGGCGGTTGACGCCGTCGCGCATCAAGAGGCCCATCGTGCCGGCATAGTAGTAGGGCCAGACCGCCTCGCTGCCGTATTGCGCCGAGATGCGCTGGAACTTCTCGGCCACGATGTCGAGCGCGTCGTCCCACGAGATCGGCCGGAACGCCGAAAGGCCGGCGCCCTTCTCGCCGATGCGCCGGAGCGGCACCGAAAGGCGCCCCGGATGGTGGACGCGCTCCTTGTACCGCGCGACCTTGGCGCAGACGACGCCGAGCGTGTAGCTGTTCGCCTCCGCCCCGCGCACGCGGCCGATGGTGCGCGCATCGAGCTTCTCCACCTCGAGCGCGCAGGTCGAGGGGCAGTCGTGCGGGCAGGTGGACGGCAGGAAGACCGATTGGCTCTTGGCGTCGAGCGGCATGGCCGGGAAGATAAGTCAGGCGCCACGCCATTAAAAGCGTGCCGGCCCCGCCCAACCGCGATTAATGGTGCCGCACGGCCCGGCCCAGAATGACGCCTCCCCTGCGCGCGACCTGTATGTGCCGGAGATATGGGTGACAGGTGTTCGGGGACAGGGGTGACAGCTTTGCGGTCATCCGTTCAATTGCATTTTTTTTGATCCTGTGGCGGTGGTGGCGACGGGGCCTGTGGGGTTGTGGGCAGCGCCACTTCGGCGCTGTCCACAAATCCACAGGCCGGCGCGCGCGGGGGAGGTTGGGAGGGGGCGAGTCGACGAGACTCCCGGCCGGCCAGACTGGCCCTACCCCGGCCC
>SBBV01000025.1 GCA_005240015.1 Candidatus Odyssella thessalonicensis
CTCTTCGGCGGCGACGGCGATGGCGATGAGCCGGCGGTAGGCGGCGTGAACGTGCGGCGCGCCGGGCGCGTACCAGCTCGCCGCGCGCCGCGCGTGCACGGTGGCATCGTGCGCATCGCCATGCGCGGGCTGAACTAGCCGGCGCCCGGAAGGCGAGATCGGACTTCGAGCGGCGGGAAACGGCGCGGAACTTCCGCCAACGATGCGCGTATGCCCCCCGATTGTTCGCGGGCCAATGCGGGAGAAACGGGGATGCGGTGGCTTCTGGTCGTCGCGGCCGGCGTCGTGATCGGCTTGCTCCCCGCCACAGCGCTCGACGGCGCCTTGCCGCAATCCGCAATTCCTTACAATGACATGGCGCTACGCTCGGCCATCGCCGACGGCATGAGTCGCGCCGGCGCGCAAGCCATTCCAGCGAACACGGGCACACCCGACCAGCGCCGCTGAGCGCAGAGAGAGCCGATTTAGCTCCGCACCAGATCACCGAAGTCGCCGGGCGGGTTCGTGCGCACGGCGAAGGCCGGTTGGCCGGCGACCTCGCGGTAATGCGCGAGCGCCCAACGCGTCGTCGGGAAGGCAAGGTCGGCTTCGGGAATCTCGTCCCAGCGGAAGAGCCCGACCTCGAGACTTTCCGGGCCGCAGCCGACCGCCTCCTTGATGAGGCGCGCGCGGAAGAACAGGTGGACCTGGGACAGGCGCGGGATGCTGTAGACCGCGAAGAGGTCGCCGACCTCGATCTCGGCGCAGGCCTCTTCGAGCGCCTCGCGCCGGGCGCCGTCGAACACCGTCTCGCGCGCCTCGAGATAGCCCGCGGGCAGGGTCCAGTAACCGCGGCGCGGCTGGATCGCGCGCCGGCAGAGGAGGACGCGGCCGTCGTGCTCGATCACCGAGCCGACGACGATCTTGGGGTTCTCGTAGTGGATGTAGCCGCACTCGGCGCAGACGAGACGCTCGCGATCGTCGCCCGGCGGCACCTTGTAGACGGACGGGCCGACCGTCTGGCCGGTGGGGTTCCGGCGCAGCTTCCCTGGGTCGGTTTCGGAGGCGGACATGGCCTCAATCTGACTTCGCGTTCCCGCCCAGGCAAGGCGAGGCGCACGGACTTCCGGCTTCATTTCCCAGGTAAATCTTGGTTAACAATTGCTGGATAGCATCGCGGTCCCATGCCCTGCCAGGAGCGCGGCATGCCTGTATGATCGTGATACGGCGGGCTTGGGCGGGATCCAGGAGGGTCAGCGGAATGAAACTCCTCTGCTACGCGATCAACGAGGTGCCGCCAAAGCTGGTGGCCGCAAAGCCGCACCGCGCCTGGATGGACGCGTTCCCGGACAAGCACGCCTATCGCTGCCTGCCGCTCTCGATCGCGAACTCGAACGGATGGGAGATCTTGTGCCCCGCGCCGATCGAGGTCAGCTGGAACGGCGGTGCGCGCGGCGAGGACTTGACGGTCAGGGCGCTGAAGCCGCTTCCCGGCAATCGCCCGCTCGACCATTTCTGCCGCTCCAATTTCACGCACGGCATCGTCACCTTCCACACCGACTACATCTTCCGCACCGAGCCAGGCTGGGACCTGATCGCGACCGGACCGACCAATCGGCCGAAGGACAATGCCTATCCGCTCACGGGCCTCATCGAGACCGACTGGCTGCCTTATCCGTTCACGATGAACTGGCAGATCATGCGCCCCGGCAAGGTGCTGTTCGAAGAGGACGAGCCGTTCTGCTTCATCTACCCGGTGCCGAAGCAGGCCCTGCTCAATTGCCAGCCCGAGATCCGGCGCCTCGCCGACGACCCCGAGCTCCAGAGTCAGCACGACGCGTTCAAGAACTCGCGCGACGAGTTCATGATGCGCTTCCACGCCGGCGAAGAGGCCGCCCTCAAGCAGCCATGGCTGCGGCACTATTTCGTCGGCCGCCATCCCGACGGAAAAACCGTGGATGGCCACCTCAACAAGCTGCGGCTCAAGGAGCCGATCGACCGGCGTGGCGAACCGGTGAAACCGCAGCCCAAGCGCCTCGATCCACGCTGGGCCGACGACAGCATCCTGAACTATCTCGAGCTTGCGCAGACCGAAGCCAACCTTGCTGGGCGCGCGCGCATCAATAACGAGGGCCGCCTCAACGATACGCGCAAGACGTATCGCATCGCCTCGATGCAGCAGGCGGCGGGGGCCGATTTCCTCTACGTCGAGGATTTCTTCTCGCCCGAGGAATGCACGCTGCTGCGCTTCGCGTTCGACAAGCTCCAGGACCGCATCTTCACCAGCGACAAGATCGATCCCTATTGGAACGGGCGCTTCGTCTGGCTGAAGGACATCCTCTCCGCCTACCCGCAGGCCGGCAAGCTCATGATCGAGCGCCAGAAGCGCGCTGTGGCGCTGGTGCGCGCGTTCTACCGGGTGAAGGCGCCGATCTATTCCGACTTGCTGCAGATCGTGCAGTGGAAGCCCGGCTCGTTCATGCCGTTCCACGCCGACAACGCCAACCCCGACTCCTCGCCGCACGGCATGGCCTATCGCGACTTCTCGGGCGTCGCCTACCTCAACGACGACTATCACGGCGGCGAGCTCTATTTCACGGCGCTCGACATCGCCATCAAGCCCAAGATGGGCTCGTTCGTCGCGTTCACGGCGGGATTCCACCACGAGCACGCCGTGCTGCGCGTCACCGGCGGCAACACGCGCCTCACCATCCCGTCGTTCTTCACGTTTTCGGCGGCGCACGCCGATCCGATGCTGCATCCGGAGGCGATCCCGGCCAAGGCGACCGCGTCCGTCGGCGCGTAGCACGCGGCGCCGATCTATTCGAGCATCGCCCGGATCATCGTCCGGCGCGGCCGCACCGTGCGCTCGTTGGGCACCGCGTAAAGCAGCGTCTCCGCGCAATTGTAGTGGTAGTGCTTGATGAAGAAGCGGTAGTCGGGGCATGTCTCCCGCAGCATGAGCGGGATCTGCCAGTAATGGCGGCGCTCGTGGTAGATCGACAGGGCGAGCTGCGGCCGGAAGCGCCTGATCGTCTCGGCCGCGCCCTCGAGCGCCGCGATCTCGCCCCCTTCGATGTCCATCTTGAGGTAGTCGACGCGCTCCAGCGCGAGATCGCGGACGATCGCGTCGATCGTGCGGCACGGGAAATCCTGCTCCGGGAATCCGGCCAGGCTCTTGCCCGCCATGCCGCCCATCGCCATGCCGTGCCAGATCGGAAGGCGGATCGTGCCTTCCTTGTTGAAGGCGGCGATGCGGACCTCGACATCGATGCCGGGATTGTTGGCCAGCGCCTCGCGCGTGAAGCCGAGCGCATGGTCGTAGCCGAACGGGTCGACGTTGACGAGCTTGCCGCGGCCGTCGAGTGCGGCGAGGAAGAGCGGGATCTCGCTGCCGCCGAGCACGCCGCAATTCAGGATCACGTCGCCGGGCGCGATCGTCGCGTAGTCCATGTATTCGAGGTGGTTGTAGAGGTTGTGGCACCAGTTCTGCCAAACCTGGATCGGCTCGCCGAACAGGATGGTGAGGTAGTCGATGCGGCTCGCCTCGTCGCCGAGCATGTTCAAGACCTGCGTGAAGGCGGGGGCGTCGGCAGGGGCGCCCGCCTTGTAGCCGTCGCAAAGGTGCTGGCCGTGGAACTCGCCGTGGAGCACCTTGGTCTCCATCAGCATGCGATGGAACTTGTGATAGCTGAGCCGCACCACGCCGTTGCCGGCGCGCGAGACGAAGTCCAGCGGCACGGCCCAGTAGCTGTAGGACCATTCGGCGAGCGGCCAGCCGAGCTCGAGCTGCGGCATGACGAGGATGCGCTCGTCGGCAAAACCGGCGGCGCGGCAGCGCGCCACGTCGGCGCTCCAGTCCGGCGCGGTCAGGAGAACGCAGCCTTCGTGCTGCGGCGAAACCCCGCCCGAGGGCCGGAACACGATGTCGGGCCTGACCCGTGCCAGCAGCGCGCGCGCGTGCGTTCCGTCGGAACTGTGCCGCGGCGGCAGGATGATGGTTCGCTCGGGAATGTCGGCCGGGGTGTAGACGACCGTCGGCATGATCGGTGGACGATCTCGCTCTTCGGAAAGGGGCGCCGCGGTCTCTTCTGCGGCGATCTGTGTACTGGCGCAGCCGATGTTACTGGAAACACAAGTTGGGCACTAGCAGCGCATTGCGCATAAGATGCGCTGAAACGCGCGAGACCGCACCGAATGGCCGCCAGCAAGCGCCTCACCATCGCCGACGAGCTGATCCGGCAGTATGTCGGGATCATCCCGCATGTCGCCGAGCTCGGCATCGAGACGATCCATGCCGCGCGCGGCATGGCGATCATGAAGCTGCCCTACCAGGAGCGCCTGGTCGGCAACCCCGAGACCGGCGTCATCCACGGCGGCGCCGTGACGACCCTTATCGACACCGTGTGCGGCCTTGCCGTGATCACCGCGCCCGACGAGCCGTCGCGTGTGGCGACGCTCGACCTCCGCATCGACTATCTCCGGCCGGCCACGCCCCAGCGCGATCTTTATGCCCGCGCCGAGGTCTACAAGCTCACGCGCCACGTGGCGTTCCTGCGCGCCGAGACCTACGAGGACGATCCGCGCGATCTCGTCGCCGCCGCCACCGGCACCTTCATGTTCGTGCGCCGCGCCGCCGCACGGAAGGGGCTGGCGAAGCCGTGAGCACGCCGCCGACCCTCTCGGAGATGGTGCGCGCTGCGCGCGAAGCCGGCGACATCAACCGCTTCATCGACGCGATCCCGTATGCGCGCTTTCTCGGCATTTCGGCCTCGGCCGAGGGCGGCGTGCTGACCGCGCGGCTTGCGAATTCGGAGAAACTCATCGGCAATCCGGCACTGCCGGCGATCCACGGCGGCGTGGTCGGCGCGTTCCTCGAGACCACCGCCATCCTACAATTGCTGTGGACGCTCGAGAGCATCCGCATCCCCAAGACCATCACGATCACGTTCGACTACCTGCGCTCGGCCGGCCCGCTCGACACCTTCGCGCGCGCCGAGGTGACGAAGCTTGGGAGCCGCGTCGCCAATGTGCGCGCCTACGCCTGGCAGGCCGACGTCGCCAAGCCGGTTGCGAGCGCCAACGCCAATTTCCTCATCACGCCGGCGGACGGCGAGTAGCCGCGCATTCGGGCGAGACAGCGCGGCCGTCCGGGGCTATAAGCCTCGGCGGGCAAGGGGCAACCGCAAGATGGGAAGATCGGTCGAGCGCGGCTGGCAGCGCGAGCGCGTGCTCAAGGCGGATTTCTTCAGTCAGGTCGAGTTGGGGCGCTGGCCCGAGCGGTGGGGCGAGGCGCGCGTGGTCATGCGCGACGTCGGTGCGTCGGTCTGGTGGATCAAGCCGCTCGCGCATTTCATGATCCGGAAAGAGGCGCGCGCGCTGCGTCGCTTGACCGAAGTGGGCTTCCGCGATGCGCCGCAGCTCCTGCACTGGGACGGGCGCTATCTCTGCCGCTCGTGGCACGAGGGACAGGCGCTCAAGACGGCGCAAGTGCGCCAGCCCGGCTTCTACCGCACCGCGTTCGGCATCCTGCGCCGGCTGCACGGGCTCGGCATCGCACACAACGATCTCGCGAAGGAGCCGAACTGGCTGGTAACCGCCGATGGCCGGCCATTCCTCATCGATTTCCAGCTTGCCAAGGTTTCCCGGCGCCGCAGCTGGCTCTTCCGGCGCATGGCGCGCGAGGGTCTGCGCTATCTCCTCAAGCACAAGCGCAAGTATTGCCCCGAGGCGATGACCGCGCGCGAGAAGACCATCGCGGCGACGCCCGGTCTCTTTTCACGCGTTTGGCGCAAGACCGGCAAGAAGGCGTACAACTTCGTCACGCGCAAAATCCTCGGCTGGGAAGACGCCGAGGGCGAGGGCCACTACAAGCGCTACGCGAAGAGGTCGTGAAGCGGGCTATTCCGCTGCGTCCTTGGTTGCGACGGCCGGCATTTCCGGCGCTGCGAAGCCGCGGTCGTGCTGCAGCGCGGGGATGCGCTGGCGCGCCTCGGCCGCCTTTGCGGGGTCGATCTCGGCCACGATCACGCCCGGCTCTTCGCCGCCTTCAGCCAGCACCTCGCCCCAGGGATCGATGATCAGCGAATGGCCGTAGGTGCGCCGCCCCTGCGCGTGCGTGCCGCACTGGGCGGCCGCGATCACGAACGCGCCGCACTCGATCGCGCGCGCGCGGTTGAGCACATGCCAATGCGCGCGGCCGGTCGGCACCGTGAACGCCGCCGGCACCGTGAACATCGTGGCGCCGGCCTTGGCGAGCGCGCGGTAGAGCTGCGGGAAGCGCACGTCGTAGCAGATCGTCATGCCGAGCACGCCCCAGGGCGTCGGCACCAGGACGGCGCGGTCGCCGGGCGCGATTCGCTCGGATTCGCGGTAGCGCTCGCCGCCGGGGAGATCCACGTCGAACAGGTGGAGCTTGTCGTAGCGCGCCACGATGTTGCCGGCGGTGTCGAACAGCAGCGAGCGGTTCGCGTATTTGGACGAATCGGCGCGGATCGAGAGCGAGCCGGCGAGAACCCAGGCGCCGGTCTCGCGCGCCAGCGCGCGGAAGGCCGGGATCGCCGGATGCTCGGACTCGGGCAGCGCCTTCTTCAAAGCCTCGGCGCCGATCGGCTCGATCATCGTCACGTTTTCGGGATAGGTGATGAAGTCGGCCCCCATGGCGCGCGCCTCGCGGCCGAGGCGCACGGCCGTCTCGATGTTGGGCGCGAGCTCGCGGCCGGCCGTGACCTGCACGCAAGCCGCCGTGAACTTCATGCTCATGATGGGGCCTTCAGCAGCGGATCGAGCTTGCCTTCGGCGTCGAGCGCATAGAGATCGTCGCAGCCGCCCACATGGTGGCCGTTGATCCAGATCTGCGGAACGGTGCGCTGGCCCGAACGCTTCATTACGTCCCTGCGCTTCTCGGGATCGAACGTCACGTCGGTCTCCTCGTATTTCAACCCCTTGCGGTCGAGGAGGGCCTTGGCCGAGGAGCAATAGGGGCAGAGAGCCGTCGTGTAGATCTCGATCTTGGGCATCGATGTCTCCGCGGCGCGCCTTCCCCTCGAACCGGCAGCGGCCGCTTGCCGTCTATCTTGACGCAAATAGCGTGCCTGTCCAGGGCCGGCAGGGCGGCGCGGCGCCGCAACTCCTGAATACGGCGGGCGCGGAGGGAATCTCCATGATCGGCTCAGGTCTCGTCGCCGCCTTCGACGATATCCTTAAGGGCCCAAAGATCCTTAATGGCGAGGCCGGAGCCGGCTTTCTCCGCGACGCCCTTCTTGATGAGGTCGCTGATCGCGCGCGCCACGGTCTCGCGCGTCGTGCCGCAGCGGGCGGCAAGGTCGGAATGGACGGGCAGCGGATCGATCACCGACGATTCGGCGTCTTCCTTGGAGACGGCGCGGGCGAGGCGCAGGATCTCGGCATAGACGCGCGTGTAGGCCCCGAGCGTCGAGAGGTCCATGATGCGCTCGTTCGAGGTGCGAATGATCACCGCGAGGCGCTCGATCACGGCGACCGAGAACTCCGGGTGCTCGCGCATCAGCTTCTTGAAGATTTCGGCCGCCAGCGCCGCCACCAGCGTGCGCTTCATCGCGACGACGCTGGCCGAGCGCGGCTTGCCGTCGATGGCGGAGATCTCGCCGAACATGCCCCCGGCGCGGATGTCGTCGTAGCTGACCTCGCGGCCGGAGTAGGAGTAGTTCACGATCCGCACCACGCCGCCGACGACGAAGAAGACGTCGCGGCTCTCGCTTTCGCGGTCGATGATTTGCTCGTCGGCCTTGTACTCCTTCCAGACGCAGCGCTTCTCGAGATCGCGTCGCACCGCATCGGGCAGCGGCGCCAGCACCGGGATCCGGTCGAGCGATCTTGGCACGGGCCACGTGGCGCCGCGCAGGCGGCGTGGGGCCTCGACCGGATCAGCCATGTTCGCCTCCCTTGGGGCCGTAGAAGACGACCCAGGTGCCGAAATCGGCGCTGAAAGACTCGAAGCGGTGCTCGGCGCCGGCGGCCGCAAAGAGCACGTCGCCGGGGCCGAAGGACACGTGCTTGCCGGCGCAGCGGAAGGTGCCGCGGCCGCTCGCGACGATGTAGAGCTCGTCCTGCTCGTGCGGCGTCTGCGGGTCGCTGCCCTTGGGCGCGTAGTAACGCAGCACCATCGAGCCGTGGCGCATCAGCTCGGCCGAGCGGAAGCCGGGCGGGATGGGCGCGCGTTTGGCCTCGTCGATCGTGGCACTGAGCGGCACGGCCATGGACGGCTCCGGGGGAATCCGAGCGCAAAAGTGCCCGCAAAGGCGCGGCTGTCAAGTGATACCGCTCACCCCGTCCTAATCGGCCCGGAGCACGCGCGCGATCGCCAGGGCATCGACGGCGGCGGCACCGGCGCGCATCAGGGCGCGCGCGGCGGCGTCGAGCGTGGCGCCGGTGGTGAGCACGTCGTCGACGAGCACGATGCGCTTGCCGGCGACGAGGCTGCGGCGGCGCTCGGGCACCGCGAACGCGCCGCGCACGTTGAGACGGCGCTCGCGCGCGGTGAGCCCGCCCTGGCTCGGCGTCGGCCGGAGCCGCGCCAGCGCGTCGGGCGACCACGCGATGCCGCTCTGCCGCGCCAGCGCGCGGGCAATGAGGGCGGACTGGTTGTAGCGGCGGCGGAACAGGCGGCGCCAATGCAGCGGGATCGGCACGATCAGCTCGGCGTGGGACAAGACCTCGTCGCCGGCGCGGGCGATCCAGCGCGCCAGCGCCGGCGCGGCGTGCACCCGGTCCGCATTCTTGAAGCGCAGGATGAGGGGCTTGCTCGCCTCGTCATAGCGCATGACGGCGCGCGCGCGGGCGAAGGCGGGCGGGTGCGCGAGACACTCGCCGCAGACGCCGACCGCCTCGGCATGCTCGAAGGGCAGGCCGCAGCGGTCGCAGAACGGCGGGCCGATGAAGCGGATGGCGCCCCAGCAGGCAGGGCAGAGGGCGCCGGGCTCGCCCACGGGCTTGCGGCAGACGAGGCAGAGCGGCGGCAGCACGAGATCGAGCGCGATCCGCGCCGCACGCTTCAAGCCGCCCAATCGCTGAGCCATTGCCCCGGCCATCGCCGCCGATCCTAGCGCCTCGCAAGGCCGGCTCACAGCGGCACCGGTTTGGCGCTAGACTTGCCCTCATGAGCTTCGTGCTTCGCCCCGGAACGCTCGCTCTCGACGACGTCGATCGCTTGATCCGGGCGTGCGAGGCCGTGGCCTTGGCGCCCGAGGCGGCGCCCGCGATCGCGGCGGCGGCCGCGGCGGTCGAGGCCGCGCTGGCACGGCACGAGCCGGTCTACGGCGTCAACACCGGCTTCGGAAAGCTCGCGCGCACGCGCATCGCCGACGACCAATTGCGCGAGCTGCAGCGCCGGCTCCTCCAGAGCCACGCGGCCGGCGTGGGCGCGCCGCTCGACGACGCCGTCGTGCGCCTCATCCTGATCCTCAAGGCCAACGCGCTGGCGCGCGGCCACTCCGGCGTGCGCCCGCTGCTGATCCAGCGCCTGCTCGATTTCGCCAATGCCGGCGTGCTGCCGGTGGTGCCCGAGCAAGGCTCGGTTGGGGCATCGGGCGATCTCGCGCCGCTCGCGCATCTGAGCCTGCCGCTGATCGGCGAGGGCGAGGTGCGCATCGATGGGCACCGGCTGCCGGCGGCCGACGGCTTGCGCCGCGCCGGTCTCGCGCCACTCGAGCTCGCCGCCAAGGAAGGCATTGCGCTCATCAACGGAACCCAGGTCTCGACCGCACTGGCGCTGGTCAATTTCCTGCGTGCCGAGCGGATGTTTCGCGCCGCGCTCGCGATCGGGGCGCTCACGGTCGATGCGGCCAAGGGCAGCGACACGCCATTCGATCCGCGTCTCCACGCCTTGCGCGGCCATCCCGGCCAGATGCGCGCGGCGGAGACCTACCGCTCGCTCTTGGCCGGCAGCGGCATCCGCGCCTCGCACCTCGTCGGCGACGAGCGCGTCCACGAGCCGCGTCCGCTCCTCACGGCCGGCCCACTCGATCGCCGTCGTCCGAC
>SBBV01000452.1 GCA_005240015.1 Candidatus Odyssella thessalonicensis
CCGCCAACGCGGCTTCGAAACCCAGGGTGACCGACGCTGATGACGCGCTTTGCTTCTCCGAGACCGGTGCGTGCCGCGCTGGCGCTGTCGGCGGCGCTCGCGATCGCGGGCTGCCAGGGGCTGATCCCCGGCGCCACGCGCGATCCGCCGCGGCTCTACGAGCTCACGCCCAAGAGCACCTTCGATCCCAACCTGCCGCGCGTGCGCTCGCAGCTCGTGGTCGAGACGCCGGAATCGGCCTCGGGCCTCACCACCAGCCGCATCGCGGTGAAGCAGCGCCCGACCACGCTCGACTACTACGCGCGCTCGGAATGGACCGATCTCGCGCCGCGCCTCGTGCAGACCAAGCTCATCGAGTCGTTCGAGAACTCGGGCAAGATCGTCTCGGTCGGGCGCGAAGGCTCGGGCCTGCGCTCGGACTACGTCCTCAAGAGCGAGCTGCGCCACTTCGAGGCACAGCTCTATGAAACCGAAAAGCCGCTCATCCGCGTCGTCGTGAACGTGAAGCTGGTGAAAATGCCGGCGCGCGAGATCGTGGCCAACCGCAGCTTCGAGCGCACCCACAAGGTGGACTCGGCCAACATCGACCAGCTCGTCGAAGGCTTCGACGAAGCGCTGGGCGGCGTCTTGAAGCGCGTCGTGGAGTGGACAATCCGCGAGATGGACGCGCGCGACCGCGGCATCGTCCGCGCCCCGGCGCCCCGCGCGCGGCCCGCGCGCCAGCGGCCGCCGGAGTAAACCTTTCTCCCGCATCGCGCCAATCGCGCGCGACGTCGCGCAGAATCCCTCGTAGTCCCCCGGCGCAGGCGGGAGTCACCGGGCGTCCCGGCGGGATTGAGCCAGCGCGCGTCGGCGAAGCTGCGTTGCCGGCAGCGGCCGCGCTATGGAAACACCGTCAAGCATTAGTGAACGCCGCTCCGGAGCGATCACGCGCGCGAGACGTACTTCGATGGGGCAACGCGCGAATGGAGAGAGCGTGATGCGCATATTTTCCACCCTTCTCGCCGGTGCCGTGGGCCTCGCCCTCGCCGCTGGCGCTCCCGTCTCGAGCCAAGCGCAGGAAGGCAAGAGCTGGGGTCCGAAGCATACGACCTACTGGAGCACGCCGGCCACCGGCACGCACGAGCCTGGCAAGTTCATGGACCAGCAACAGATGACGCAGCCGGCCGGGACCCAGCAACCGATGCAATTCGCGCCACAGCAGCGGCGGGCGAAAGCTCCGATGCGGGTGAAGCAGCCGCAGGCCCGAGTGCGCCAGCAGCAGCCGACGCAGCGGCCCGGCCAGCCGCCGGCGGAGGCGAAGCCCTCGGCGCCGCCATCCGGCCAAGAGCCGGCGCAGGGTCAGCAGCCCATGCAGAAGCCGGGCGCGCCGAAGTAATGAGCACGGCCGCCGGCGTCAGTTCCCGGCGGTTCGGTTCCTCGTAACGGCAGCTGCGGCCCCTCGGAAAAGGGGCCGCGGCTGTGCGCGTGCGCGCCGCGGCGCCGGAGTCTATACTGGTGAGTGAGGGCCGAGGAGGCTCTGAACCATGGTGCACCGATCGCCCGCACTGGCGGCGGCCTTCTTGGCACTTGCCGTATTCGCGGCCGCACCTGCGCCGGCGCAAGATCTCTATTCGACGCCGCTATCGCGCGGCTTCGCGGCGCCGCCATTGCGCGGCTCCGTCCAGGCGCCCGCGCTCTGGTATTACGGCCCGTCCTACAGCCTCTACTACGACCGCCCGCCCGCGGGGGCGACGAGCACCGGCCCCGCCTATCGGCCCTCGCATCGCACCGATCCGTTCTACGGGCGCGATTTCCTCGAGCGCTCCGAGCGCGGCGAGCGCTTCGGCCGCTGATCAAGCGTTGGTGATCGACCAGCGCGAGCTCCGCGCCGCACGTTTAGCCGAGGCCCTTCCTCATGGAGGTCGCCATGCGCATCCGCATTATTGGCGCCGCGGCGCTGCTCGCCGCCGCCGGCCTCGCCGCTCCCGCGCAAGCCGCCGACTTTCTCGGCATCCCGCTCTGGGAGAGCTATCCCGGCCAATACAGTTATGGGCCCCGCGCCTACTACTATTCGCCGCGCGTTCACTACCACTACGATCCTTTCACGGGACATTACCACCGCCACTACTACTAGCCGCGGCGAGCCTTGCCTGAGTCGCCTGCAGCGCGGCTGAGCCGCGTGTTTCTTTTGCGCGGCGCATGCAGCAGGTGCATGCGCGCGGCGAGATGCCCCAGGGGCCGAAGATGGGCCGCGCCGCAACGCATCGCGTGGCTCCGCGTTGAGTCGAAATCCAACCGCAGAAACAAGGAGCGGATGATGCGTCGTCGATAGACGATCCTGACCAGTCTCGTGCTCGCGGCGGGCCTATTCGGCGCCGGCACCGCCATGGCCATGGGCGACGGGTACTCGTATCACTACGATTCCGGGACGACCTATCACTACTACTCTTCGCCCGGCACCACCTATTACTACGAGTCCTACACCTACACGCCCCGGGGCACGTTCGGTTACTACGACAATCCCTATAATCCCTATTGGAGCTACAGGGGCCCGCTCGGCCAGGGCTCGGGCCACGATATGCGCGTCGGGCGCTGATCGCGCTCGCATTCCGCGCGGGACGTAGAAGAAGAAACGGCAGAGAGAAGAACGTCGAAGGGCGGCGGCGCGGCCGCCCTTCGCGTTGCTACTTCAGGAACGGATTCGGCGCGCCGCGCTGGCGCCGCGCCGGAAAGGCGGCCGCGAGATAGTCGAGGATCAGCGCGCGCTCGTCGCCCTCGAGCTTCGGCATCTTGTGGCGCTCGGTCATGACGTCGAGCGTCTCGTCCCATTGTGCGCGCGTCATGCCCTGCTGGCTTACGATGCGGCCGCTGTGGCAGGCCGCGCACATGTTGGCCGTCTCCTCGCGACCCTTGCCGGGCGGAAAATCCTCGATGCCGCGCTCGTCGGCGCGCAACGGCGAGGCCAGCGCCGCACAAACGGCCAGTGAAATAAGCACGCTTTTCATTGTCGTCCCCGCGAAAGCGGGGACCCACGCCTCCGCCGCCTCCATGTCATGCCGGCGATCTTGCGGCGGCTCCACCGCTTTGTGGGCCCCCGCTTTCGCAGGGGCGACATCCCGATTCGAATTTTGGTACCGCGCCTACGCCGCGATCACGCCTCATCGAGGCCTTTCAGGCCTCGATGAGGACGCGCACGCGGTGGAACACGTTGGCGCCGTAGCCCTGCGGATTCCAGAACTGGGCCGCGTGCGCCTGGCTCTTGCCCGTGCTGTCGGTGGCCTTGACCCAAAGCTCGTAGTAGCCGTGGGTCGGCACCTTGAGGCTGCCGGTCCACTTCTGCCAGGCAAAACGATTCACCGGCGCAGCCACCTGCGCCGCGGTCCAGGTCTGGCCGAAATCGGCGCTGAGCTGCACCGTGCGGACCGAATTGTCGCCGGCCCAGGCCTTGCCGCGCAGCGCGATCTCGCGCGTCTTGGCCGGGAATTTCTGTCCGTCCTTCACATTGGCGATGATCGAGCGCACCGGCATCGATTCCAGGATGCGCATCTTCGACACGTCGAACTTGGGATCGCCGGGCACGCCCGGGATCGTGGGCACGCGGTACGAGGCGCCCTTCATGCCCGGCCCGTCATGCTCCTTGTCGCGGATCCAGATGCGCGTCAGCCATTTCTGCGAGGCCGAGCCCGCCCAGCCCGGATAGACCAGGCGCACCGGCCCGCCATGGATGTTGGGCAAGGGCTTGCCGTTCATCTCGAAGACGATCAGCGAGTGCGGGTCCATCGCTTTGGCAAGACGCACGCCACGCGACAGCGTCGGCGTCTTGGGGTCGCCCGAGAGATGGAGATCGGCCGCGTAGTGCGCCGTGTACTTGGCCGAAGGCTTGAGCCCGGCGGCCTTCAGCACGTCGCCGAGCGGCACGCCGGTCCAGCGCGCGCAGCCGACGCCGCCCGTGGTCCACTGGTTGCCGCGCGCCGGCGGCTCGAAGGCCGAGCGGCCGTTGCCGCCGCATTCGAGCTGCAGCACGTAGCTGACCCGCTTGAATCTCTTCTTGAGCTCGCCGACCGTGATCTTGAGCGGCTTGTTGACCTCGCCGTCGATCGTGATCTCCCATGCATCGGCGTCCTTGGCCGGCTCCGGGATCTGGCCGTTGTTGCGGATGTAGAACTTCTCGTTCGGCGTCACGTCGTCGTCGAGCATGTGCGCCGGCGTCTCGGCCACGAGCGGGCGGTCGCCGAGCACCACGAGCTCCGCCTTGCCGTCCATCTTCAGGAGCTTCGGCTCCTTCGTCCCCTGCGCGAAGGCCTGGGGGATCAGTCCGCCGGGCATGAATTCGGCGAACGCGATCGGCGCGCCGATCATGGCCGTCATCGTGGCGAGGCCCGAGCCCGAGAGGAATCCGCGGCGCGAGGGACCGGTGCGGCGGTCGAACACGAGCGCGTCGGCGCGCTCGGGGTCGTCGGCATAGAGCTCGTAGAGTCCGCGCTCGCGATAGAACATCGGCATGGCGAATTCCCCCTGGAAACAACCGCTCGTGACACTTGCGATTTTATGCAAGTATCACACGACGCGAATCGTGGCGCAAGTTGCCTCTCCTTGGCAAGCGCGGATCGCGCTTAAGCGCCGAGCAATCCTTCATCTTTCATCCACCGGTACGCGTCTTCGAGCATCGTCTCGAGCGCAACAGGTTGGTAACCAAGCTCGCGCGCGGCGCGGCTCGAATCGAGCCGCGCATCGCCGGTGACGACGTCGGCGATGTCGGGGGTCACCTGCGGCTCGCGCCCGGTCACGGCGGCGATGCCCGTGACGATGCGGGCGTAGAGCCTCAGCGCCGCCGCCGGCATCTTTCGGCGCGGCACTTTCTTGCCGGTGAGACGGCCGATCGCCTGAAATACCTCGAGGAAGCTCGCATCGGCACCGCCCAGTAGGTAGTTCTGACCGGCGCTGCCGCGCGCGGCGGCGGCGATCATCGCCTCGGCCACGGCCGCGGCATGGCAGAACGACCCGCCGCCCGGCGGCACGCCGGGCACCGTGCCCTCGACGGTCATCAGGATCATGCGCGCCCAGCCGTGCGTGTCGTAGCGGCCGATGATGTGGCCGGGATTGACCACGACGGCGCCGAGCCCCGCGCGCGCAGCCGCTTTCACCGCCGCCTCGGCGGCGGCCTTGCTCGGCGCGTAGCCGAGACCCGTGGGCGCCACCTGCGGCGAGTCCTCGGTGATGTGGCCATGGCCGTGCCCGTAGACGCTCGCGGTGGAGACGTGCACGAAGCGCCTGGCCCCGCACGCCCGTGCCGCGGCCAGCACCGTCTCGGTGCCGGTCACGTTGTCGCGCCACTGCTGCTTGAACCGCCGCGACCACATCGTGGTGTTTGCGGCGCAGTGGAAGATCGCGTCGGCGCCGGCGGGCATCGCCGCTTCGAGCGCTGCGCGATCGGCGATGTCGCCGGTGGCGAGCTTCACCGCGAATCGATTGAGCCGCGACGTGTCCGAGCGCGCGCGATGTAGCGCCACGATCTCCCAGCCCCTGGCGGCGAGGCGCTCGACGAGGTTCAAGCCGAGAAAGCCGGTGGCCCCGGTGACGAAGGCGAGAGGCAAGCGTCGCTCCAGGATCGCGTTGGGATCGCAGGTATCGACACTTCAAACACAATTGCCGTCGCCGCGAAAGCGCGCCTGCGCGGGACGACAATGGAAGATGGAACTTGACCAAACGAAAACGGCGCCTCTCTCGAGAGGCGCCGCTCTTCTGAGCTTGATCGCGAAGCTGCGCGCTACTTCTTCTTCGCTGCCTTCTTCTCGCCGGCGGGCTTGGCCTCGGCCGGCTTCGCCTCCGCGGCGGCGGGCGCCGCTTCCTTCTTGGCCTTTGGCTTCTCGGGCTTGTTCACCGCGCCGCCCTTGATGCCGGCGGTGCCCATGCTCTGCGGGATGCCGAGGTTCTGGTAGCGGTTCTTGAACTTGGCGAGCTGGCCGCCGGTGTCGACGAGCCGATGCACGCCGGTCCAGGCCGGGTGCGACTTCGGATCGATGTCGAGCTTCAGCGTGGCGCCGGGCTTGCCATAGGTCGAGCGCGTCTTGAACGACGAGCCGTCGGTCATGACCACGGTGATCTCGTGGTAGTTGGGGTGAATGTCCTTTTTCATCCTAGGTCTCCGCGGCGGAAGGCGGGTATATAACGGCGGCCTGCCGGCCAGGCAAGGCGCCGCCGGTGCGGCGATTCGTGTTGCTTAATCGAGCGTTCGCAGCCCCTTGAGCCCCGCTCCCGCCCCCACGCGACCCGCGCGCGCCGAATTCGCGCGCATCCGGCCGCTGCTCGGCTTCTTGGCACCCTACAAGGGCAAGATCGCCGGCGCGGTCGCGGCGCTCGTGCTCTCGTCGCTCGCGATGCTTGCCTTCGGCCTCGGCCTGCGCTGGCTGGTCGACAGCGGC
>SBBV01000046.1 GCA_005240015.1 Candidatus Odyssella thessalonicensis
GAACCCAGCCCGCTCTATTGGAACACGCTCGGAAGCATCCAGCAGGTGCTGGGGCAGCTCGCCGCGGCAGCCGCCAGCTTCCGACGCGCGGCGGAGCTCGCGCCCGGCTTTGCGCTCGCGCACAAGAATCTTGGCCTCGCCGTCTACATGCAGGGAGATTACCCCGCCGCCGCCGCGGCCTATCGCCGCGCGATCGAGTGCGGCAGCCGAGACCGCGCAACGCGCCTTCAACTTGCGCGTGCGCTCGTCCATGCCCTCGAGTACGTCGAGGCCGAAAATGCGCTCGAGCCGGTGCTCGCCGTCAATCCCGGCGATCGCGAGGCGCGCGAGCTCCGCTTCGAATGCCGCTACTTCACCTGCGACTGGCGGGAGTTCGACGACTTCCTCAAGTACTGTCACGACAAGATCGCCGGCGGCGCGCATGGCCTCGCCTTCGAGGGCGTGTTCCCGGGGGGCGTGCCGTCGCTGACGCGCGCCGATCAGCTGGCACTGGCGCGGGGGGCGGCGCTTCGCAGTGCCCAGCGCGCCGGCCCCCCGCCGCCGCGCGCCTTTGCGCGCACGCCGAAATCGAAGCTGCGGATCGCCTATCTCTCGTCGGATTTCCGCGAACATCCCGTGGCGAACATGATCGCCGAGGTTTTCGAGCTTCACGACCGCGCGCGCTTCGAGCTCTTGGGCTATTCGATCGGACCCGACGACACCTCGCCGGTCCGCGCGCGGCTGACCGGTGCGTTCGACCGGTTCACCGACCTGCGCGGCCTGTCGGTCCGCGCCGGCGCCGATCGCATTGCCGCCGACGCCATCGATGTCCTGGTCGACCTCAATGGGTATACGCAGTTCTCGGCGCCGCAACTGCTCGCGCTGCGTCCGGCGCCGATCCAGGTGAACTTCCTCGGCTATCCGGGCACGATGGGCGCCGCGTTCGTGGACTACATCGTCGCCGACCGCTTCGTCATCCCGCCCGAACACGCGGCCGACTACACCGAGGCGCCGGCCTATCTGCCCCACTGCTACATGCCGAGCGACCGCAGACGCACGGTGGCCGCCGCGCCTTCGCGGTCCGAGTGCGGACTGCCGCCCGAAGGGTTCGTGTTCTGCTGCGCCAACAACAGCTGGAAAATCACGCCGACGGTGTTCGCGCTCTGGATGGACCTGTTGCGCGAAGTGCCGAACAGCGTGTTGTGGTTGCGCGACAATCATCCGGTTGCCACACGGAATCTGCGGGCCGAGGCGGCCCGGCACGGGTGCGCGGATCGGCTCGTATTCGCCGGGCGCGTCGATTATGCGCAGCACCTCGGGCGGCTCGGCGTCGCCGATCTCTTCCTCGACACGCTGCCCTACAACGCGCACGCCACCGCCAATGACGCGCTCTGGGCCGGTCTCCCGGTCCTGACCTGCGTCGGGGACACGTTCGCTTCGCGCGTTTGCGGCAGCATCGTCGCGGCGGCGGGCCTGCCCGAGCTCATCACCGGCTCGCGCGAGGAGTACCGCGCGCTGGCGCTGCGCCTCGCGCGCGATCCGGCCGTGCTGCGCGGCTTGCGCGAGCGCCTCGCGGCGACGCGGCTCACCTCTCCGCTGTTCGACAGCGCGCGCTTTACCCGCAATCTCGAGGCGCTCTATGTCCGCATGTGGGAACGCTATCTCGCCGGTGAGCCGCCGGCGACGATCGACGCCGCGCCGACGCCAGCCTAGCCAAGCTCATACGCCGAGTGCGCGCACAAGCCGGTCGACGACTTGGTCCCAGGTGTACGCGGCCGCGACGCGCTTCGGCCCGGCCGAGGCCGCGCCGGCGCGCCATGATGCGCCCTGGATCATCGCCGTCTTCAAGGCCGAGAGGTGCTCGACGCTGGGCTTGAGCATCCAGTGGCCGGGGCGCGACCTTCTCGCTTTCGATTTTCCGCGCGAAGCCGTCGGCGACGAAATCCTCGCGCCATTTTGCATCGACATACGGTGCGTCGCGCACGCGAAGATCGAGGTCGCCGCGCTTCAAGAGCGACAAGAGCTGCCACTGATTGGTGACCGCGTAGGAATGCGGGATGAATCGCCATCCCTCTATGACGATGCTGCGAACGGCTCGGCTCCCACGGTGGAACGCAGATTCGCCGTGACGGCGCCACGGGCGGAGCCATAGCTGCAAGCGCGCGCGTGACAAGAGGCGGACGATTGAATTGAATACCGCTGCGGTGCCATGTTCGCGCAATCCCAGCAACCAAGGCATTGCATCGCATCGGAGTCATGGCGGCCCAACAATACACCCCGCCCCCCGCGGACAGCGCGCCAGACAAGCTTCGGACGGCGATGCAGCACCTCGAGGCTGGTCGCGCGGCGGCGGCCGAGCCCTTGCTCGAGGCGGTGCTCGCCGCCGACCCGCGCCAGCCCGATGCGCTGCACCTGCTGGGTGTTATCGCCCACCATAGCGGGCGTCACCAGCGTGCGGTCGAGCTGGTCCGGCAAGCGCTGGCGGTCGCCGATCAGCGCGCGCACTTCTGGCGTACGCTCGGCCAGATCGAGGCCGTGAGGGGCCAGGCCGCTGCCGCCGAGGCTGCATTTCGCCGGGAGGCCGAACTCGCGCCCGACTCGCCGACGGCGCATAAC
>SBBV01000610.1 GCA_005240015.1 Candidatus Odyssella thessalonicensis
GCGCTCGCCGGCCTCGTCGAGCCGTCGGCGGGAACCGTCATGCTTGACGAGCGGCCGATCGCGGCGATCGGCCGGCGCGACCGCGCGCGCCGCATCGGCTATCTGCCGCAGGACGGCACGATCCACTGGGCGTTGCCGGTCTCCGAGGTCGTGCTGATGGGCCGCCTGCCCCATCTCGGTGCCTGGGATCGGCCCGGCGACGCCGACCGCGCGATTGCCGCCTCGGCCATGGAAGCACTCGACATCGCCGATCTCGCGTCACGACCGGCGACGCGGCTTTCGGGCGGCGAGAAGGCGCGCGTCCTGTTGGCGCGCGCGCTCGCGGGTGCGCCGCAGATCCTGCTCGCCGACGAGCCGGTCGCCGGTCTCGATCCGTATCACCGACTCGAGGTGATGGAACATCTGGCGGCGCTGGCCGAATCGGGCACCGGCATCGTCGTCGTACTGCACGATCTTACGCTCGCCGCGCGCTTCTGCCGGCGCTTGATTCTGCTCGACCGCGCCGGCGTCGCGGCCGAAGGTGCGCCGGCCGAGGTGCTCACCGCAGAGCGGCTCGCCGCCGTCTACCGCATCGAAGCGGTGACGGGCCGCCACGCGGGCGCCGACTACGTGCTGCCGTGGCGGCGCGTGCCACGCTCATAGCGAGCGCTACCCCGGCAGTGTGCCCTTGAGCACGAGCGGAATCCCCGCCGCCATGAACACGGCGACGTCGGCGGCGGCGGCGACGGCCTGGTTGGCGCGCCCAAGGTGGTCGCGAAAGGCGCGCGCGAGCGGATTTTCCGGCACGATGCCGAGGCCGACTTCGTTTGAGACGATGATCACCGGCCCGGCCGCGTTCTGCAGCGTGTCCTTCAAGCCTTGGATCTCGTTGTCGATCGCGCGCTGTTCGGCCATGAGATTGCTGATCCAGAGTGTGAGGCAGTCGACCAGCACGATCCGGTCGGGCCGCGCCGCGTTGCGGATCGCCGAGCGGATCGAGATCGGCTGCTCGATCACCTCCCAGCTGGGGTCGCGCTCGGCCTTGTGGCGGGCGATGCGCTCGGCCATCTCGGAGTCGCCGGCGGTTCCAGTGGCGATCACGGCATGGCGCGCCGGGCGCGCTTTCATCAGGCGCTCGGCGTAGCGGCTCTTGCCCGCGCGGGCGCCGCCCGTGATCAGCATGACCCTCGGAAACTTGCCCGGCATCGCGCGCGCTTACGCCCCCAAAGAATACCGAAAGGTTAGGCTTGATGGTTACGGACGCGAGATGCCACAGTCTTGCCCGAATTCAAGCCCGGCGCCATTCGCATGCTCGCCGCCCCGCGCCTCGAGGATGAACCCGGTCTCGGCCGGGTCGAGATTTTCCCGCTCGCGACCGACGAGCCGGCGCTGTTCCAGCTCATCCGGCACGTGTTCGAAACCTATTGGCGGTCGATCGTGTTCGGCACCTTGATCCAGGGCGCGGCGTGGGAGGTGCGCGCGCCCGGCCCGCCCGGGAAAATCGGCCTCCTCGACGGCTACGTCACGGTCGATTTCGGCGCCTGGCACTTTCATCTCTGCATCGGTGAAACCAAGGGCGTGGGCGCCGCGCCGACGCCGCCGGCACTCGCGCGCCACCGCCGTTGCGCGCGCGCCGAGCTCTATCGCGGGCTCAATCCCAAGACCGGCGCGCCCAACACCTGGGGCTTCCGCATGTTCAACGGCGCCGGCGAGCAGCAGATCACCGTGTTCCTGCCGAGCCCGTTCCTCGGCGACGACGGCAAGCCGCTCAAGCCGCCGCGCTGGGAGCGCCTTGCGGCCTGGGACGATCTCCGGAAGCGCTGGCTCGACCTCGATCCCGATCCCTTCGACCGCACCGGCACCGGCTTCGTGCACGGGTGAGCGGCGCGCCCCCTCTCCCCGTCATCCTGAGCGAAGCGAAGGACCTAGCTTCCACCGCCAACAGCGCTGCGGTCGAGGCAAGGTCCTTCGCTTCGCTCAGGATGACGTGCGAGGGCTATTTGTCCTTATCGCTGACACCCGCCTCGGCAAAGGTCGCCATGCCGGTGTGCGTGGCGACGGCAGCGCGCAAGATGCCGACAGCGACCGCGGCGCCCGAGCCTTCGCCCAGGCGCATGCCGAGATCGAGCAGCGGCTTCAGGGCGAGCTGATCCAGCAGCCGCGCATGCGCGGCTTCCGCCGAGCGATGCCCGGCGAGACAATGGTCGAGTGCCTTCGCCTGGGCCTTGCCCAGCACGGCCGCGGCGGCCGTGGCGACGAAGCCGTCGAGCACCACCGGGATGCGCTGCTCGCGCGCGCGCAGCACGGCGCCGGCGATCGCGGCCAGCTCACGTCCGCCGACACAGCGCAGCGCTTCCAGCGGATCAGCGAGCGCCGCGCCGTGCTTGGCGAGCGCCGCATCGACGGCTGCGGCCTTGCGCACGAGCCCGGCATCGTCGACGCCGGTGCCGCGCCCGGCCCAGTCGGCGCCCTTTCCGCCGAACAGCGCCGCCGCCAGCGCGGCGGCGACCGTCGTATTGCCGATGCCCATCTCGCCGACGCAGAGCAGATCGAGGCCGGCGTCGACGGTTGCCGCGCCGGCATCGAGCGCCTCGTGCAGCTCCGCTTCGCTTATCGCCGGCGCTTGTGTGAAATCAGCCGTGGGCCGCTCCAGCGCGAGCGGCACCACCACGAGTTCGGCGCCCATCGCGCGCGCGAGCTGGTTGATGGCGGCGCCGCCGGCGCGGAAGTTCGCGACCATCTGCGCCGTGACCTCCGCCGGATAGGCGGAGACGCCGCGGGCGACAACGCCGTGATTGCCGGCGAAGACGGCGATGCGCACGCGCTCCAGGCGCGGCGGATGGCGGCCCTGCCAGGCGGCAAGCCAAGCCGCCAGCGATTCGAGCCGGCCGAGCGAGTGCGGCGGCTTGGTGAGCTGCGCCTGGCGCTCGGCCGCGGCGGTCGCCGCCGCCGTGTCCGGCCCCGGCAGGCGCTTGAGCCGCTCGATGATGTCGCGCATGGTGCGAAGTCCCCGCCCGCAAGCTGCGGGGTCTAGCGGTCCCCCCTCATATATTCAATCGCGCGAGCACGGCCGGATGAACGATCAGGAAGCGCCCCGCGCTGAGACCGCCGCCGGCCCGCTTGGCCAGTTCGCGGCGGCGTGGACGCTGCTCTCGCGCCTTCCTTGGCCGTTCGCGGTGCCGCGCGATCTCGGCGCGATCGGCCGCGGCGTCTGGGCGTTCCCGATCGTGGGCGCGGTGTTGGGCGCGCTCGGCGGCGGTGTCTATTGGCTCGGGCGCGAGACCGGCTTGCCGGCCTTCGTCGCGGCGACGCTCGCGATCGCATTCTTGGCCCTCGCCACCGGCGGACTGCACGAAGACGGCCTCGCCGACACCGCCGACGGCTTCGGCGGCGGCCGCACGCGCGAGCAGAAGCTCGCGATCATGCGCGACAGCCGCACCGGCGCCTATGGCGTGCTGGCGCTCGTGATCGTGACGCTGCTGCGCATCGGGGCGCTTGCGACGATGGCCGGCGCCGTCGGTTTCGCGGCGCTGATCGCCGCAGCATCCTTGGGCCGCGGCTTCGCGGCGTTGCCGATGAGCCTGCTCGCGCCGGCGCGCCCGGACGGCCTCGCCCGCGCATCCGGCCGCGCGCCGGGTTTCTCCGCCTGCCTTGCGCTGATCCTTGCGGTGGCCGCCGCGACGCTCGCCGCCGCCGGCTATGCGCTGCCGCTGCGCGCGGTCGGCTACGCCGTGGCCGGCGCGTTTTTCGCGGTTCTGTTCGTCTCGCTCATGGCGCAGCGCCACATCGGCGGCGTCACCGGCGACGTGCTCGGCGCCGCGATCCTTGCCGGCGAGGCGGCGGCGCTGGTGGCGCTGGCGTCGGGCTGACTTGCAGCGCTACTTCTCCTTCTCGCCCTCCTCCTCCGGCTTCTCGTTGGTCGGCACGCGGTAGACGCCGGCGAGCCAGCGGTGGAGGTCGATATCGGCGCAGCGCTTCGAGCAGAAGGGCTTGTGGCGCGCGACCGCGGGCGCCTTGCAGATCGGACAAGGCGGGCCGCGGCGCGGGCCTTCCGCATGATCGTGATCGTAGGGAGCCATCGCGCGCCTATTTAGGCCTGGCCGAGCATTTCGGCGAGGGTGGCATATTCGCGCCGGCGCATGAGCTCGACCAGGCCGAAATCGGAGGGCCGCGCGATGCGCACGGCCATGGGGTCGCCGGCGACCGCGCGCCGCAGCGCATCGATCGCCTCCGGCAGGGCGCGCGCCTCGCCGAGCCCGGCGAAGTCGACGACGATGCGGCCGCCGAGATTCCTGAGCCGGATCTGGCGCGCGACGGCGCGCGCCGCTTCGCGATTGACCGACGCGAACGTGGCCCTGGTCGAGGCCGCGGCGGCGCGGTCGGTGTCGACGTCGATGACGGTCGTGCCCGCCGCGCCTTCGATGATGAGAACGCCGCCGCCCGGCAGCTCCACCTCGGGCTCGAGCGCCGCGGCAAGCTCGGCCCGCACGGCTTCCCCTTCGAGCGTCGTGCGGCCGACCGGCTCGCGCTCGACGACACCCTTCCATTCGGGCGCATGCGCGCCGAGCCAACCGCGCACCGTCGCGGCGAGCGCCTCGCTGTCGACGGCGATGCGTGGCGCCGCGGGTCCTACGAAGAGGCGCAGGAGATCGAGCGCCGGATCGGGCGGCGCGACCGCTTCGGCGGGCGCGGTGGCTTCGAGCGCGGTCGCCGCTTCGCGCCAGGCCGCGCGCAGCCGCTCCGCCTCGGCCGCGAGCATCGCATCGCTCGCCGCGGGTGCCGCGTGCAGCGCGAGGAAGTGGCCGCCGTTTCCGAGCTTCGCCAGCAGCGCGCCGAGCCGCGCCCGCGCATCGTTGTCGGCGATGCGATGCGAGAGCGCGGGCTTGCCGGCAAAGGGCTGGAACGCCAGGAAGCGGCCCGGGATGAGCGGATCGGCGGCGGCGCGCGCCAGCTTGCCGCCCGCTCGGTCCTGCAGAATCTGCACCGTCACCACGGCGCCCTCGCGCGGCTTGGCGCCCCGCATGCGCGCGAGATCGAGCCAGGCCTCGCTGACCGGCAGTTCGACGATGGCGCCGGCCAGGCCCGGCATGATCTTTTTCACGCGCGCGCGATAGACGCCGCCGACGCGGCTCGGCGCGGCGGCGCGGCCCACGCGATAATCGGTGAGCTCGCCGTCGGTGAGGATCGCGCCGCGGCTCTCGCCGGCCGCATGCGCGAGCAGGATCTCGATCTTCATGGCGCGTCCGGGCGGCGATAGCCGGCGCCGATCAAGAGATTGTACGTCTCGAACAGCGGCAGGCCCACGACATTGCTGTAGGAGCCGGAGACGAAACGGATGTAGGCGGCGGCGCGGCCCTGGATCCCGTAGCCGCCGGCCTTGCCATGCCACTCGCCGCTCGCGAGATAGGCGCGGATATCCGCCTCGGCGAGCCGGTTGAACGCGACGATGCTGGTGACGAGGCGCTGGCGCATGCGCCCATCGGGCGACACGAGGCACACGCCGCCGATCACGCGGTGGCGCCGGCCGGAGAGCGCCGCGAGACAGCGCCGCGCCGTCGCTTCATCCTCGGCCTTGGGCAGGATGCGCCGGCCCAGCGCCACGACCGTATCGGCGCCGAGCACGAAGGCGCCCGGGTTCGCTTGTGCCACCGCGCGCGCCTTGGCCTCGGCGAGCCGCTTGGCGTGCGCGTCGGGAAGCTCGTCGCTCAACCGTGTTTCGTCGAGCGCCGCGGGGACGACCCGATCCGGAACGAGGCCGATCTGAGCGAGGAGATCGCGCCGGCGCGGCGAGGCGGAGGCGAGGATCAGCGCGGGACGGGCGCCCGAAGCGGCGCCGCTCATCGCCGCCTACTTGTAGCGGAAGGTGATGCGCCCCTTGGTCAAATCGTAGGGCGTCATCTCGACATTGACCCGGTCGCCGGCGAGCACGCGGATCCGGTTCTTGCGCATTTTGCCCGAGGTGTGGGCGAGAATGACGTGATTGTTATCCAGCTTCACACGAAACATGGCATTGGGCAGGATTTCGGTGACCGTGCCCGAAAATTGGATCAGATCTTCCTTCGACATAAGCGCGTCCGGGTTGTTGCGGCGGCGGGCGGCAAAATGGGCGTTGGCGGGGCCCGCGGTCAAGGCGGATTGGAGGCCGGCACTTGCACGGCAGCGTTGCAATCGCGAAGTACGGCGGGCCGCGACCGAGGGAGGATGACGAATGAAC